>JAZSRK010000042.1:0-49487 GCA_045538465.1 Candidatus Limiplasma sp.
GATTGCGGATATGAAGACGCTGATCGATGATTACGCATCTCAGGCGCTGGCCGAGTTTATCACCGGCGCGCGTCCCATCACCGAGGAAGAGCTCGCCAAGTACTTTGCAGAGCTTGAAGCACTCGGCGCGGACGAGTACGTTCAGATCTATGCCGACTATTGGGAGGCTGCGAACGGCTGATGCAATCAGACGGATCGGATATCTGACAGAATAAAGAGGGGCTGCTCCGTGCGGAGCAGCCTCGTTTTTGCGCCGGAAATTGTTGGCGTGGTTTCAAAATCAGATCCATTTTTTCGGAAGACGCGAAGGCATATACTCTGAAAAGCAACAGAAAAGGATTCCGGGATATCAAGCGTATATCGCCGCAAATTTCCGCAAACGTCGTGCCTCCGCCTGATGGTGAGATCACGGAGATTTTTTACCAAAACGCATACGGGAACGAAACAAAATGCTTCGTTCCCGTATTTTCATGCTCCGAAACCTTGTAGCGATGTCCGGCACCGTTCAGTCTTCATGCCTGACGGTAGAATCCTCGTACCAGCGGTAGTCGTAGCCGTATTCGGTATCGTTCTTCGCGGGGGAGAGGGTAAAGTGCACGACTGCGTTGGGGTTGAGCTTTACATCAAACGCGCCCTCGACGCTTTCCGACTTTACAAACGCCCCGCCTGCGGCTCTCAGGAAGGAAAGCTGTTCCCGGGAAAGGCTTCGCGGCTCGCCCATTTCGTGCCATACCTTTACGGGGTTTGTCGTTTCCTCATCCACGATTTTGAGAAGCAGACACTGCCTGCCCTCGGCGGGAAGGTCGAGCGTAATGCAAAGCGGCTCGCGGGTATCGCGTGCAAGATTCCACAAAACGCCCTCGTATGCGCCGTCCGCACGCTTCATGATGACGGCGTTTTCATCCCTGTATACGCATTCGCCGGTGAGACCGTTGAAGAAGGCGAACGTCCACAGGGTAGGCTTTTTGATAAGCCCGTTTGCAATCAGGCCGAAGCCGCCGTGGAAGGGACGCGCAGGAACGCCGTTTTCTTCAAACACGTCGCCGAACGTCCAGTAGGAATAGCTTTTGCAGAAATCGCCCAGACAGCTTAAAAGCCCGGCGATGTAGGCGGCGTTCTGATTGGTATCGTGAATGGGGCAGAAGGGGTTGTAGGAGGTGTTAAACTCGGTCACATGCAGCTCCATGCCCTTGTATTCCGGGAAGCTGTCGATGATGGCGCGGGTGCCCTCTGCTTCCTCGATGATGCTATCCACGGTGCGCATGGTATGGTACAGGTAGCGGCCCTTGCGTTCAGGGGTCTCGCCCATGTACAGATGGCGGGTGACCATATCCAAGGGGAGCTTCTTATCCCGGCAGAAGGTGAGGAAGTCGCGGATCCAGCCGGGGGTGGTTTCGCCGCCGCATACAGCAGGGCCGCCCACCTTCATCTCCGGCAGCACTTCCTTTACCGCAGGGGCCGTGATCTCGTACAGGTGCAAGTACTTGTCCTTATCCGCATTCTCCCAGAAACCGGGCAGATTGGGCTCGTTCCATACTTCGCAGGGCCAAGTGACCACTTCTTCGTAGCCGTAGCGCTCCACCAAATGGCGCAAGGTAGCCTGTACCAAGTTGACCCAATCCTCATCCTTGGCGGGCGGGGTGGTATTGCCCTTCCAGTAGAAAATGGTCTGGGTACCGCTGGCAATGCTGCCTGGCATGAAGCCCAGCTCCAAGAAAGGACGGATGCCCTTGCTCAGGTAACTATCCACAACACGATCCAGATAGGTAAAATTGTAGCCAGCGGGTTTCCAGCTGCCTTTGCCATCGGGCGCCAATTGCAGAATGCTCATATCCTCGCAAAACAGGCCGTGACCGCGGATATAGCGAAACCCTGCCAGCTCCTGCGCCAGCGCAAGCTGCTTCTGATACTCCTCCTGCAGGGCAAGACCCATGCGGCCGGTACCTACGCAAAAATTGGCGTTATTGTGGAATGTAGCTTGGCTTTCCGAAGTAATGTGAATGTTCTTTTGCATTGTTTTCTTCCTCCCAGCTTATAGCTGTAATTTATCGTAATCAAACACGAAAACCTGGCCTTCGGCAGGGGCGGCTTCGTGGGTATTGGTCTGCTCCCAGCCGCCGATGGACACACGGGGAGCCTTGTGCAGTACATCGTCGGTGATGCCGTCAAAGAAAGCCTGCATCACGCTGCGATCGTACAAGGTGCTGCGATGGGAGCACAGCACATGGGCAAAGGGCAACTGGAACAGCTTGCGCACATTCTGGCAGAACACCTGTACCGGCAGCGCCTTGGGGAAAAACGCCCACGTGCAGGGATTCCAGTCGTCGCCTGTCAACAGCAGCTCCCGCTCCTTTACATATACCACAAAGGAACCGGGGGTATGGGCAGGCACGTGGATGATCTGCGCAGTAAGACCGCCAAGGTCGATGGTTTGCTCGCTAAGGGGCTTTGGCATGGGAACTTTCGCTGCCAAAAAGGTTTCTTCATCCACCGAAAGACCGCTGTTTTTCGCAGAAGCCAAAATACGCCTGCGGGTAGGTTCGGCGGTGTATTCGCAAAAATCCTCCTGATCCTGCGGGAACATCCACGTTTCCTCGAACCAGAGAGCCCCTAATGCATGGTCGTGGTGCCCATGGGTCAGTACGACCCGATAAGGCAGGTCAGTGATCTCCTCCACCGTTTGTCGTATATTTTCGATACCATAGCCTGCATCCACCAGCAGGGCTTCCCTCTCCCCCACCAGCAGCGTTTGGCATACGCCCATTTGATCTGAGATATGGTACACTCCCGGCAGGACCGGATGAACTGTCAAAGCCATTGCAAAAGCCTCCGTTTCCTTGTATAGCAACAATTGACTCCTGTTTCCATTTCGACACGCTTATACCTTTCTCCTGTTATGCAGGGTAAAAAAGCCCAAAAACCGCGTGAGTGTTGCTTGCCCACAGCTTTTCGGCATGGTATAATGTACCAAGTTTTACAGGAAGGAACGATCGATCATGAGCACCTCTGTTAAGCATCTTACATGGCTGCCCTACCTGACCACCGATGCACCCGCCGATTGCACCACTGCCGCCCAAACGGCCAAAGCCGAGCTGGCTGCAGGGCTTTCTACATTGGCAAATGCACCGGCCGTTAACTTGACCATGGATAACGCCATGGGCGAAAGTTGGCAGATCGACAAAACAGCCGAGAATGCCTATACCATTACCGGCGGCGAAAGCGGTATTTTGTACGGTGTATACCGCCTACTGATGGCGCTGCACAGCGGCGCCCCCTGCCCTGTCGGCTTGCAGAAGCCCTTCTACGGCCTGCGTATGCTCAACTGCTGGGATAATGCCGACGGCGACATCGAGCGCGGGTATTCCGGGCGCAGCCTGTTTTTTGAGGCCGGCAAGCTGGATTACGACCCCGATCGCATCCGTCAGTTGGCCCGTATGCTGGCTTCTGTCGGTCTGAATGTGCTGTGCATCAACAACGTGAACGTGCGCAACCCTGCCCACAAGCTGATCGAGGAAGAGTGGCTGCCGCAGGTGGCGGAGCTGGCTGCACTGGTGCGTCCCTACGGCATCCGGCTGATGTTTTCCATAGACTATGCCCATCCCATGCGCCACGGCATCGAGACTGCCGACCCGCTGGATGAAGCTGTGCAAAACTGGTGGATGGAACAGACCGCCTTGGTATACAAGTACATCCCCGATCTGGCGGGCTTCCTTGTAAAGGCCGATAGCGAGCATCGTCCCGGCCCCTTCACCTACGGCCGCAACCATGCGGACGGTGCCAACATGCTGGCTCGTGCCCTCAAGCCTTTCGGCGGTATGCTGGTGTGGCGCTGCTTCGTGTATAATTGCCAGCAGGATTGGCGCGACTACAAGACCGACCGCCCCATGGCCGCCAAGCAGCACTATGCTTATCTGGACGGCACCTTTGAGGACAACGTGATCTTGCAGATCAAGCATGGCCCCTTCGACTTCCAAGTGCGGGAGCCCATCTCCCCCTTGTTCTACGCCATGCCCCAGACCAAATTGGCGCTGGAATTGCAATTGGCGCAGGAGTATACCGGTCAGCAGATCGACATCTACACCATGCCGCCCATGTGGAAGGAGATCTTCCAGCAGCTGCCCGCTGAAAAGGTAATGTCCATTGCTGCGGTGACCAATCTGGGACGGGATGACAACTACACCGGGCATCCCTTTGCAGCTGTCAACCTGTTCAGCTACGGTCTGTTCGCATGGGATCCCTCCACCGCCCCGGAGGAAGCCATTCGCCTGTGGGTCAAGCTGACCTACGCTTTCGACAAGCAAAACGAGGATACGCTGGTCAGCCTGCTGATGGGCAGCCGCCCCACCTATGAAAAATACACCGCACCCTTGGGCATCTGCTGGATGGTGAACCCCAACCACCACTACGGCCCCAACCCGGAGGGCTATGAGTACGCCGCTTGGGGCTGCTACATCCGTGCCGACCGCAATGGTGTGGGCATCGACCGCACCGCTACCGGCACCAGCTATGCCGAGCAGTACCCGGAATACTGGCGTGATCTCTACACCAACATGGAGACCTGCCCGGACGAACTGAAGCTGTTCTTCCACTATCTGCGCTATGAGGATGTTCTCTCCGACGGGCGCACCCTCATCCAGCGCATCTACGATGACCACTTCGAAGGCTATGCGGAAGTTCAGCAGATGGCAGAAACGCTCAAGGCACTGCCCCTGCCTTCCCCCGACAAGGAAGTGGCCGCCGAGCGTATGGAGCGCCAGCTGGTAAATGCCCGCAACTGGTGCGATATCGTAAACAACTACTTCTACCGGATGTCTGGCGTGGAAGACTCCAAGGGACGGAAGATCTACCACTGATGTGCGTAAACAAAGGCGCTCGAATCCAAACGGATCCGGGCGCCTTTTGTGCGTTACATCTTCTCAAACCTGAAAGAATAGAAATCAAAGTTGCTGCCGGGCAGGAACACAAAGGTCACGCTGCATACACCCATTGGCACCTTTACGGGGAACCGCTGGGTACAGCGGCCTTCCCCGCCTTTGAAGGTGACCATCTCGGTATGCTCATTGCCCTGCGCATCCTGCATACGGATGGTGATGGGGTTCTCTGCCAGCGGCGTTGCGCCTTCCAACACCAGCGTTGCTTTGTCGCGCTCCTCAAAATCCATCTCCAGATAGCCGAAGGAAACATTGTTGCCGATGCCGGTAACGCCGGCCTCCCCCTTGGTAAAGCTATCGCCGTAAAGGGTATCTGCTTGCAAAGGCGACAGAGTTTGCCATGCACGGCTCTGCTTGGTGAAAGTGAAACCCGCCAGATGTACCTTGGTGCGCATTACAAAGCACAAGGTCTGCATACCGGTCAGGCGGCGGGGCAGCTTGTAGGTTTCCGGCTGGTACACATTCCAGATGCTGGGCTTCTGATAGGCGATGTCCATCAGCTTCTCGCCGCCCTCACGGGGGTCATTCAGCCACAGTTCCATATCGTACTGTGCACCGCTGAAGGTGAAGATGGGCAGGGTGACTTCGTCTGAGCCAGCAAGCCCAAAATCCACATTGCTGAAACCAGCCATGCTTTCGTGATCGCTGGCAAAGGAAACGCCATGTTCGTTGCCTGCGCCCAGATCGCCGTAGCTCAAGTCGTACAGACCGCCCGCCACAAACTGATACGGGTCTAGGGCGGTGGCGCCCATACCTTCTACCGTGAGCCGCTGCAAGGAAATGACCCGGGGATGGGGATAGCCATTGTTGCAGGTGACCCGCAGGTACACTTCCCCATCAAACTTGCCAGTGACGGTCACGGTATCGCCCTGCTGCGCCAAAACAACGCAAGGGCTGTCGATACCGGCTGCGTTGGTGGCTCGGAATGCTACCGGTTGGTCGTTGGCCTCCGCTGGGAAGAAACGGGTCGTAAACATTAGGGTGGGCTGATCGGGAGTGATCCTTAAGCCATTTTGAGGGATCAGCTCTATCCGGCGCACGGGAATGTCGTATTCGTTTTCAGCCTCAACGATCTTTTCAGCGGGTCGTGCTGCGAGATCCATCCCACAAGAACAGCCCTCTGGCTTATCCGCTGCCACGGCGTGCAAGGTGAGGCGGGCTGTGGCCTTACCGCGGGAGGCGACCTCCACCACAATATCTCCGGGTTCGCCATTGGAAGCCACCATCGCCAGCAGCTTGCCGCTGAACAGTCTGCGGCTCTGGGTCTGGTAGGGATCGGTATCGGTGCTGTCGCCATTATCGAGACCCACCAACCGGCCTGCGCCGCTAACAGAAACCGCGACCCGGTCAACGGCGTTCTCCACCGGATAACCGTCCTTGTCTGCCATGGTGATCTCCACAAAGGCCATGTCCTGACCATCTGCTTGCAGGAAATCTTCCTCAGCCTTTAAGCAGATGGCAGCGCTCTCTCCGAAGGAATGGCGGCTTTCTTCTGCGATCACCTGACCATTGGCATCGTAGGCCTTAGCGGTGAGGCAACCGGGCTGGAAGGGAACCCGCCATACCGGGATGCAATGATCCTTATCGCTCAGATCGATGGTCTCCTTGCCAAGGGATACGCCATTCAGGAACAGCTCCACTGCTGCACCATTGGTCATCACAGGCACATCTATCAGCTGATCCTCGTTCCAATCCCAGTACACGCCGATGTGCACCATGGGCTCGTCGTTCCAGAAAGCCTTGCAGGCGTAGAAACTATCCTTGGGAAAACCGGCGGTATCCACATAGCCGAAATAGCTGTTGCGGGTATGGTAGGGCGTAGGCTCGCCGATGTAGTCGATGCCCGTCCACATGAACTGTCCCAAAGAAAACTCGGTGTTTCGATCCTCGGTAAACAGGATGCGCAAGTCTTTGGCACCCCAGCTGGTAACGCTGTTGAGCAGCGAAGAACATTGCAGATCGTCATCGCAAAGGATCGTAGCCGTCTCCGGGAAGTGATAAATGCCCCGGCTGAACACCATAGAGGAGGTCTCGCTGCCGTAGATGACCCAATCTGGGTGCTGAGCGTGGTGAGCCTCGTAGTATTTCTCGGCGTAGTTATAGCCCACGGCATCTACCCATTTAGCGCAGTTCTGTGCGCCCTGCCACGGCATATAGTTGGAGCCAAAGGTGGTAAAGCCATTGCGCTGAGGATCGTGCAGATGGATCTCGTCGCAAAGCAGACGGGTAAGTTCCTCGCCCCGAGGTTCGTTCACATCGGAAATTTCGTTGCCGATGGACCACATCAGCAGGCTGGGATGGTTACGATCCCGGCGTACCCAGCTTCTTACGTCCTCCTGCCAGCAATCGGCAAAGAAACGGGCATAGTCATAGGCGGTCTTGGGCTTTTCCCACATATCCAACAATTCGTCCAGCACCAAGATGCCCATCTCATCGCACAAGTCCATCAGCTTCTTGGCAGGCGGGTTGTGGGAGGTGCGCAGAGCATTGACGCCCATTCGCTGCATGATGCGCAGCTGGCGGCGGGCTGCTTTTTCGTTAAAAGCAGCGCCCAGCGCACCCAGATCGTGATGCAGGCACACGCCATGCAGCTTGACCGGTTCACCGTTCAGGAGCAGCCCACGATCGGTGGTCAGCACAGCGGTACGGAAGCCGATATGCTGCCGGATGGTCTGGGTGGAAAGGGTGGTTTCCAGCGTATAGCAGTACGGTGTTTGGCAGCTCCATAGCTGGGGATCTTCTATGGTCAGGCACATTTTCTGTATATCGCTGCAAACGGAAGTGGTAGCTTCTGCCTGACAGTTGCCCTCTGCATCCAGCAAGCGATGGGTCAGCTTGTCCTGCCCCGCCGGGCCCACCACTTCGGTTTCGATGGTCAGCGTCCACTGGTCGCCCTCCTTGCGGGTGTAGGCGTATACACCATCCATGGCGATATGCCGGGCGGGCAGGGTGTAGAGCACCACATCCCGGAAGATGCCTGCGCCGGAATACCAGCGGGTATTGGGGCTTTGGTGGCGAATATGCACAATGATCTCATTTTCCCCATCCGACAGAAACGGCGTCAGATCCGCATCGAAGGCGGTATAGCCATAGCGATGGGTGCAAACCAACTGATCGTTTACAAGCACATCGCAATCCATGTATACGCCATCAAAACGGAGCAGGCGCACCTGCCCGTCGGAAGCATCCGACAGGTTCAATGTGCGCCTATACCAACCGTCGCTGGTCTCGTACAGATCTTCTGTCTGCGCCACCAGCCAGTCGTGGGGAAGGTCAACAGGCCGCCAGTTAGCAGCTTTTGCATCATCCAAAGTGCTGCCAAAGGGTAATTTCACAAAACGCCAGCCATCATTCAAAAGACGTTCCATGGTCTGTGCCTCCTATTTGTTTGTTCATAAAACTTAGATGTACACCCGGTACTGACCGCTGAGCATCAGCATGCAGAAGAAGTACAGGCAGTTATCATAGTAGCGGCGCTTGCCGGTACGCATGGGCGCATTCCAGAAGCGGCGCAGATATTCTTCGGCAAAGCTGCTTTCGCTGGCAATGCTGGCAGCGCCCAGCACAGCGTCGATGGCCAGCGGGTGCATGGCAGGCTCATCGTGAGCGGTGCCGTCCAGATCGTAGGCTTTGTAGTCGCCATCGGGTGCGTTCTTGCCAAAGAAGTCTTGCAGGTGGGTCACCACATCTGCCATGTCCTGCCGTTTGCCAAACCAGACCGTATCCAGCGCAATGTTCATGGCAACGCGGTAGGCATCGGAATAATAGGCATAGGGCTTGCGGAACATGAGGCGGGGCGTGCCGTCGTACTCGGAATATTCCGGGCTCATACCGGTCTCGGGATGGGCGCTGAGCACGATATAATCCCGGCTGGCCTCGGCGGCCTTCTGCCAGAAATCCCGATCCGCTTCGTCTGCCACCTGAGCAAACAGCTGGTAGAAATGAGGCAGGTGGTAGCTGGGATCGGTAAAGGGCGTTTCCGGCACAAATTTGATGTAGTGGTTGGAGGCCTCCCACATAGGATCGCCGCCCTCTACCAATTCATGCTGGTGCACGCAGTGGCGCAGAATGGCACGGGCTTCCTCGGCGTAGTTGTAGATGCCCTCGCCGTTGCCCCAGCGGGCTACTGCCATAAACAGCGCCATAGCAAAGTATTCCTCGCCATCCGGAGCGGGGCCTTCGGCGTTGTGCTTGCCGTTAAGCTGCACAGACCATGCAAAGTAGCCCTGATACTTGCCGTCCTCGTGGTACATGTACCGGCGGGAGAAGCACCACAGCTTGTCAAAGAGATCCTTACGGTCCATCTGCACGGTCATCATCATGCCGTAGCTCATGCCCTCGGTGCGGGCATCGATATTGCCGGTATCCTCCATGCAGCCGCTGTCGGCATCCACATCGTGATAGAAGCCGTTTTCCGGGTCAAAGAAGATGGTGTTGAAGCAATCCTCCACCCGCTTCTTGGCGGTCGCATCATCAATGCCGATACGGCTGAAATAGTTGGGATATACATTGGTATTCCATGCGCCTTGTGTCATATATTTTCCTCCTCTGCAGCGGCAGAAAGCTATGCCGCTGCACTTTTGTTTTGCCAATTATACCATCTTACAGGTGGCATGTCCATGCATAAAAAGCACCCAGCTGCATAGCCGAGTGCTTTTTGCGTCTTACACTTCCAGACCCTGTTCTCTAGCCTGTGCGGTGTACATTTCGTAGTAGAGCCCCTTCTTTTCCATCAGCTCATCATGGCTGCCCATTTCGGCAATGCCCTTATTGCTGATGTAGAGAATGCGGTCGCAATTTTTGATGGTGGACAGGCGGTGAGCGATAATGAAGGAGGTACGCCCCTTGAGCAGGGCATTGAGGCCTTCCTGCAACAGACGCTCGGTCTTGGTGTCGATGGAAGAGGTAGCCTCGTCCAAAATCAAAATACGGGGATCGCTAAGCAGCGTACGGGCAAAGGATACCAGCTGCTTCTGACCCTGAGAGAGACGATTGCCGCGCTCGTTGACGGTGGTCTTGTAACCATCGGGCATCTCGCGGATAAAGTCGTCCGCACGCACCACCTTGGCAGCCTTTACCACATCCTCCTCGGAGGCATCCAAGCGGCCGTAGCGGATGTTATCCTGCAGCGGGCCGCTGAAGATGAAGCTTTCCTGCAGCATGGTACCCATCTGGGTACGCAGGCTGTTGAGGGTCACCTTGGAAATATCGTAGCCGTTGCCTTCGTGATCGTAGACGCTGATGGAGCCGTCGTTGATGTTGTAGAAGCGGCACAGCAGGTTGACGATGGTGGACTTGCCTGCACCGGTGGGGCCTACCAGAGCAATGCTCTCGCCAGCCTTTACATGCAGATCCATGTTTTCCAGAATGTTGATGCCTTCTTCGTAGGCGAAGGTCACATTATCAAAGTCCACACGGCCGTCGATCTCCGGCAGCACGGCAGCATCGGGGGCATCATCCACAGTAACAGGCTCATCCATGGTTTCGAAGATGCGTTCCAGATAGGCCAAGTTGTTTACGAAGTTGTTGTAGATGTTGGCAAGGTTGGTAATGGGCTGCCAGAAGCGGCCCACATACTGGCTCATGGCCAGAATAACGCCGAAGGATACCATCTCGCCGCCGGTAAGCCAATACACACCGGCAATGTACAACATGGTGAACACGATCTGGGTGATGGTCTCGCTGGTGAGCCACACCGTATTGCTGATGCGGATGGCACGCATCCACACCTTGCGGCAGGCCTCCACCAGCCGATGCATGATGGAGATGTTTACATCCTGACGGGTAAAGTACTGGCTGACCTTTACGCCATCGATGGACTCTGCCAGATAGGCATTGTAGTTGGAGTTTTTGTTGCTCTGTGCCTGCCATGCCTTGCGCTGACGAGGCTTAATGTAGATGATGAACGCAAGGAAAATGGGCAGACCCGCCACAACGATGGTGGCCAGCGTGGCGTTGGTGGTGTACATGAAGATAACGATGAACACCAGGTTGATCAGTTCCAAAATGACATTGATGATGCCGTTGGAAAGAATATCGGAGACAGAGTTGACATAGTTGATGACGCGCACCAGAATTTTACCGGCGGGGCGGCTATCGTAGTAGGTAAAGGGCAGCCGCTGCAGGTGAGCAAACAAATCTTTACGGATATCATAGATGATCTCTTGGCTGACGTGCGCCATAATGCGGGAACGGATGATGGTGAAGATGATGCTGATGACGATGATGCCAACAAACAAAAGCGCCAGCTTGCCCAAAAGCTGCAAATCTTTGTTGGGCACCACCACGTCCAGCACCTGCTGGGTAACCTTGGGGATATACATGGAGCTGACGCTGGCCAATGCACTCAGGATCAGCGCCATCAACATTTTAACGCCGTGCCGCTTGATGTAATCGAAGGTGCGCTTCAAATGTTTCGCTTGAAATGGGGTCTCCAAAGTCTCGTCAACATCAAACTTGTTGCGTGCCATTAGCCATCCACCTCCATTTCAATGCCGTTTTGCAGGCAGTAGGTCTCGTAGTAGTAGCCCTTTTGCTTAAGCAGTTCCTCGTGGGTACCGCGCTCAGTGATGCGGCCGTTCTGAAGGATCAGGATCTGGTCAGCTTCCTTCACGGAGGAAATACGCTGGGCAATGATCAGCTTGGTGCAATCGTAGGGCAGCTCACGCAGTTGCTGCTGGATGTACTGTTCGGTCTCCATATCCACGGCAGAGGTGGTATCATCCATGATGAGGATGCCGGGGCGGACTGCCAGCGCGCGAGCCAAGGCGATACGCTGCCGCTGACCGCCGGAAAGACCCACGCCGCGTTCACCGATAATGGTATCGTAAGCCTCGGGCATCTTCATAACAAAATCGTCAGCAGCAGCACGGCGGGCAAAATCCCGCACTTCGTCGAAGGTAAGCTCCTGAGCACCGAAGGCTACATTGCCCTCTACCGTATCGGAGAACAGGAACACATCCTGAAGGGCTGTACCGATGCCGCCGCGAAGCTCATTCAGCTTCCAATCCTTTACGTCGCAGTCGTCCACCAAGATCTGACCGGAACTGGTATCGTAAAAACGTGCCAGCAGCTGGATCAAAGTGGTTTTACCGGAGCCGGTGGAGCCCATTACCGCAACGGTCTGACCGGGCTGAGCGGTAAAGCTGATGTCGGAGAGCACTTCCTGCTTATCGTAGCGGAAGGACACATTGCGGAACTCGATCTTGCCCTGCACCTTATCGTGGCTGATGGCTGTTGTACGGTCGGTGATAGCCGGACGGCCCATATCCACCTGCATGACCTTGTTGGCCGAGGTGATAAAGCGCTGCACATCGTTGAGCATATTGCCCATGTTGCGCATGGGCACGCTCAGCGCCCAGCTCAGGTTAACAAAGATGGACAGCGCACCGGCCGTCATCTCGCCCTTGATGATGAGATAAGCGCCGAAGAAGATGGTGATGAGCGTCATGGCATGAGCCAAGATTTCAATGAAGGGATAGAAGGTGAGCCACAGCTTGTTGATGCGCAGGTGAGAATCGCGGAAAGCTTGGCTGCGCTCATCAAAAGCTTCTTTCTCGTACTCTTCGCGGGCAAAGGCTTTTACCACATGGTTACCGGCGATGTTTTCCTGAGCGGCTGCATTCATCTCGCTCAGCTTATCACGCATGTCCACAAACAGGGGACGCACACGGCCGGAATAAAACTTGGTGATGATGGTAAGCAGGGGCGTGACCGCCACCAAGGCCAGCGCCAGCTTCCAGTTGACAAAGAATAGGTAAATGGACGTGGACAGGAACATGGTGATGCTATCTACGACCACATAATCGATATAACTGAGGAAATGGCGGCACCAGTCCGTATCGGCAGAGAGACGGGTCATCAAGTCGCCGGTACGGTTGCGGTCGAAAAAGCGCATATCCTGATACTGCAGCCGGGTAAACAACCGCACACGCAGGTTGTAGATGGCATTCTGGGATGTGGTCTCCAGCGTAATGACCATCAGATAGCGCATACCCTCGCGCAGCAGCTTGAAAACAAGCATGGTAAACAAAAGCGGCAGAAGGGGAGCCGGATTCTGCGCAACAATGACCTGATCCACAATGGCTGCGGTCAGGGTAGGGTTGATCAGCAGCATAATGGAAGTGATAACGCTGATACAAAGGGCGGCTATGTGTTTTCGGTGAAACTTTTCGTCCATGATGGACCATAACCATTTGATCTGTTGCATTTCTGTACTGCCTCCGCAAATTTTGCCGACATAAATTGCCGGTTCTTTTTCTGTTCTGCTTTTGTTGCGTTTCTCCTGCTGATTTTGATATATAATTTATGTTATTTTTTAATTCAAAACATTCAAAAACCGTGATGGCGCAAAGGGTTGAAGCTTTTCCAAAAGCGCCATCAACCACGTCTGCGGCGAATGATCGCATCCTCGGTAGAGGGGGCATTCAACAGGTGACCGATATCGTCAAAACGAGAGCCGTGGCAGGGGCATTCCCAAAGCCGCCGTTGCCTAGAATAGCTTAATTTGCAGCCCATGTGCGGGCAGCGGGGAGCAAACAGCTGCATCATTGCCATCAGGTACCGCCCAGCCATGGTCGCTGCCGAGGCGATCTCGCTCTGCCGAATGCTATTGCCGCTTCTCTGGCCAGAGAACACATAGCTGCTCTCCTCTGTAAGCCCCAGCACCCGTGCGCTGATGAGACGAGCCGCCGTCATACTGCCCAAAAGCCCATTGCCGCCATAGCCTGTTGCAACAAACAGATTGGGCGTTTTACGGCTGTATGCACCTATGTAGGGCAAGCCATCGGCCGAGTAGGTCTCTACCCCATCATAAGCGCAAATTGGCTTCCCTGTACCCATATAGCGGGCATATTGCTTTTTGTATACGCTTAGCGCATCCTCTCCCATTCGTTTTCCTACACTGCCCCCATCCATTTGCATCAGCAAACCATCCTGCCACTTGCGTATACCGCAGTGCCCCTGTGCATCAAAGAACATACCATCAAAGGCTGGGGCATCGGCAAGCGGCAAAAGGCTGCGCCTGCGCTGAAAAAGGCGTAGAAAATACCACCCCGGTACATTGACAATGGGGTAACCGGTGGCAATGACCACATACGGCGCTGTTACCATCCCTTGTTCTGTCTGCGCCATGTTGGTCTCCAGCCCGATCACGCGGCTGCGCTCGTAAATGCGAAGCCCCAGCTTTTGTGCAGCTTGGGTCAGATATTGAAAATAGCGTATCGGCTGCAAGGTAGCCATGTTTTTCAGCGTTACAACACCGCCGCCCGGCAAGGGTGAACGGCCGGAAGCCTGCCATTCTGCTGCGGCGCCTGCCCTGAGCAGTGCTTGTGCTTCACCGCTGGCATCGCAGCGCCGATGAGCGGTTACAATGCCTGCGTGAACATCCTGCCAATCAAAGTCGCCTTCCTGCGCCAAGGAACGGATCGCGCCGAAAGACGCCATCTGCGCACGCAGATATGCACCTGCGGTCTCGATGCCCCGCTGCCTTTCCAATTTTTCCAACATGAGCCGGTCGATCAGGCTTACCATGCCGCAGCAGCGGGATGTGGCACCGCAAGCCAATGTTTCCGCTTCCAGCAGTACCACCCGAAGCCCCGCCCTGCAAAGCCATAGAGCAGTCGTTATGCCGGTAAGCCCACCGCCTACAATCACCACATCCGCTTTGTGGGGGCCTCGCAAAACCGGGTATATCCCCCATTTTTCCCTTGTCCAAAAAGCTTTTTGCTGCATTGTACTGCCTCCGTAACTTTTGGGGTTAGGCTCCCCAGAAAAAAGTGCCTTCATGCTTGCCAAGACCCTCATCTTTTGCTATGCTGAAACAGCACCAAACGAACATCTACCACTACTGCTTATAGAAGGAGCGTTTTTTATGGCAAAGATCGTTGTTACCTACGGCGTGCCCGCTCAGGGCTTTTTCGACCATCTTCCCGGAAATGAGATCTGCATTCCCCCAGCGCTGACTGGCTACACCAAAGACGAACTGCTACAGATCTTACCGGATGCAGACGCTGTGGTGGCCTGTACTGCCGTTGATGCAGACATGATCGCAGTTGCTAAAAAGCTCAAGCTGATCGTGTGCTACGGCGCAGGATACGATGCCATCGATGTGGCAGCCGCCACAAAGGCTGGCGTTCTGGTCGCCAATACCCCCGATGCAGTTACCGCCCCCACCGCTGAACTGGCCATCGCCCTGCTGCTGGGCATCGCCCGCCGCATTCCCCAGCTGAATGAATTGCTGCATGTAAAGCCCTCCCACGAAGTATTTGGCATGGGCAAATACATGGCCAACTCGTTGGCTGGGCAAACGCTGGGCATCGTAGGTATGGGCCGCATTGGCGGCATGGTGGCCGATTTTGGCCGTTTGATGGGCATGAAGGTGCTCTACAATGCCCGCACGCCTAAGCCTCATCGGGATGCACTGGGCGATCAACAGGTCTCTTTGCCGGATCTGATGGCAAACAGCGACTTTATCAGCCTGCACTGCCCCGCCACACCCGAAACGCAAGGGCTTATCTCCCGCGAAATGCTATCCTTGGCAAAACCCACCGCATGCCTTGTTAACACTGCCCGCGGCGCTGTGATGGATGAGGAAGCCTTGCTGGATGCTCTTGCCAACGGCCGCCTTGCAGGTGCAGCGCTGGATGTATATCCCAACGAGCCCCACATCAACCCTGCATTCCTCACATTGCCCAATGTCATTCTCACTCCCCATTGCGGCAGCAATACCCATCAAGCCCGATACGAAATGGCTCGGCAGGCCTGCATCCGCATTGCCGCTGTATTGGATGGCCAATTGCCCGAAAACCTGCTCAACCCGGAAGCATTAACAAAATAAAACCTTTAGCTGCATAAGCGCCTAACTTACTCGCCAAGAGAAAGTTAGGCGCTTTTTGATATCTTTCGGCTGTTTTGCGCTACTTTTAGCGAATGCCCAACGTTGCGAACATAATCTATCTGCCCTCTTCATACCGTATATACGAAGAATTGTTACCGTAATGATGGTGCAAAGGAGGGAAACTGCCAATGAGCAACAAGCCCATCAGGCTGCAAAAGAAAGGACGTACCATTCCACCGCCCACGCTGGATAAACCGCCCGGTATGCAACCCCATAGCCAAGAGGGTGCAACACATCTGAAAACTGTGCTGCTGGCTGCCTGCATGGTGGTACTGGCTGCCGCCTATATCTTTCGGCTCAACGAACCGGCTGCCACCGTTGTAGCCCAGAAACGGGAACTGCCCATCTACAGTGTTGAGCGGCAGGAACAGGTGCTATCCATCAGTTTCGATGCATCCTGGGGAGCGGATAAGACCATACCCATCTTGGATATCTTGGATAAATACAACGTAAAGACCACCTTTTTTCTGGTGGGCGGCTGGGTGGATAAATACCCGGATATGCTCAAGGAGATCGTAGCAAGAGGGCATGAGATCGGTAACCATTCCGATACCCATCCCCATATGAGCCAGCAAAACGAAGCAGATATTCGCACCGAATTGCATAGTATGTCAGACAAGGTGGAAAAACTAACCGGTGTCCGACCAACGCTATTCCGGCCGCCCTACGGCGATTATAACGACCGTGTTATTTCTGTAGCACGGGCTGAAGGCTACGAATGCGTGCAATGGAGCATCGACAGTCTGGATTGGAAAGATCGCGGCACAGCGGACATCATCAAACAATGCACCTATCGGGTCGCACCCGGCGATATCGTTCTATTCCACAACGATTCCAACGATATCGTCAACGCCCTGCCCACCATCATTGAGCATTATCAACAGCTGGGGTATACCATCATACCGGTAAGCCAGATCTTGCTGGAGGGTGAATACACCATTGATGTGCAGGGAAAGCAGCACCCCAAGGGAACCGACTAACCAAAGCCATCATGAGGTGAGAAACATGGAAGAAACAGGAAACATCATTCATCTTCGGGGACACGTATGCCAGAACCTACAATTTGGGCACGAGCTATTTGGAGAACAGTTCTACACCACCACCTTGCGAGTGCCCAGACTCAGCGGTGCAGAGGATTTTCTGCCCATTACCCTAAGCGAACGCCTGCTATTGGATGCGCCCATTACCGCTGGCAGCCTTCTGTGTCTGGAAGGGCAGCTGCGCAGCTACAATAAGGTGGTGGAGGGCGCCGGGCGATTGCTGATAACAGCCTTTGCACAGCGCCTTTTGCCGCAGGATAACGATGAGAACCCCAACCGGGTGCAGCTGACCGGTGCACTTTGCAAGCCGCCCAGTTACCGCACCACCCCCTTTGGACGGGAAATTGCCGACCTGATGCTGGCGGTAAACCGTTCCTACGGCAAAAGCGACTATATCCCTTGTATTACTTGGGGACGAACCGCACGCTACGCAGCGGGGCTGAAAACCGGCGACAAGGTGCAGTTGGCCGGGCGTTTTCAGAGCCGTAACTACCAAAAGCAGCAGCCGGATGGCACCGTCATTACCAAGGTAGCCTACGAAGTAAGCGTTAGCAGGCTGAATGCCATTCGTGAAGACATTGCCGACCATTTCGAGCTTACGCAGGATATTCCCCGGGAATTCCATACGATCCCGGCACGGTATCCCGTACAGAGCCAGTTAAGCGGGGTACGAGAATAATTCTTTTGAGGAGATGATCTGGGGCGCTGCCCAGACCCCGCCAAAGGGACTTCGCCCCTTTGGGATCCCTTTTTCGAGGCTGCTTTGCGGCCTCGAAGCATTTTCATAGCATACAAAAAGCACCTTGCAAATGCAGGGTGCTTTAGACTGTCGTAAGACTCCGGGGGGTGTCGGAGGGGCGAAACCCTCCGACTTTCAAACCGAAACCTCAGGCACATACGATGGTTTCGGAACCCTTACGCAGCAAGGACTTCCTATCGCCCTTCGCTGCCTGGCGAGCCGTGGACGAATTTATTGACGACCTATCGTTACTTTACCGGTACGCCGGCGGCCTGAGCCACTTTGCGCATATGCTGCGCTGCCCGCACGTAGCTGTCGTGATCCGGCAGGTGCTCTACATAAACGGGGATATCATCGCCCAGCGCGTGAGCAAGTTTGGTCACTTCACCCAGATCGATCACGCCTTCGCCGGGCTGCACTTCCAAAATGCTGCAGGGCAGGTCGCCAGGCGTCATGAGGCAATCCTTGGCATGGATGGAAACGATATGCGGCCCCAGCAATTCGAAGCAGTGACGAATGAATGCCTCACGGTTGTGGTAGCGCTCTACGCTGTTGATCATGTTGCAAAAATCCAGATGGACGGAGAAGCCTTTGCGATCCACATCCTTGATAAGCTGCAGATAGCCTTCGGGAGAATCCGGCACCATCCAAGGCATGGGCTCCAGCGAATAGGTGGTATGCACGGGTTTTACCGCATCAATGATACGTTGAGAAATGGTGACGATCTTCTCATAAGTCTCCTTGGAATAGTTGTCGGGATGGTAACCATCCCAATATTCGCCGCAGGAACCGCTGATGTTTACGCAGCAATTGGCACCTACTTCCTCTGCCAAAGCAAGCTGCTCAACAGAATAGGCAAAAGCGGCTTCGGCTTCTGCCTTGTCGGGGGAGAAAAGATTTTTCCAGATGCCTACTTCGCCAATGAGCAGATCGTTGGCGCGGGCGCAATCTGCATAAGCCTTGCGCATTTCGGGGGAGGCATCGGAATTTACCGGGCAAATAACGGCGCTGTAGCCATATTCCTTTACCAGAGCCAGCCATTCTTCCGGGCTGGTATAGGGTTTCATAACAGAACCACCAAGTCGCATAGCAAATATCCTCCTTACGGTATTACCAAGTAAACGAACCGGGATGCACCACACTGGGATCAATGTGGTTTAGATCGGGCGAGCAGGTCATCGCCATGGCATAGCGCAGCTGACGGGTGATGTCTTCAATGGTCGTGCGTACACCTTCTGCGCCTTTATCGCCAAGGGGCTTCATCAGCGGGCGGCCTACGCAGCAAGCGGTCGCACCTAATGCCAGCGCTTTGAGCACATCCGTGCCGCTTTGAAGGCTGCAATCCACAAACAGCGGTACCTTGCCCTCGGTTTCCTTCAAAATCTCCGGTAGGATCATCAGCGGCGGCACAGCGTAATCCAACCGACCGTTGTGATGGGATACGATCATGCCCTGCACGCCTGCTTCCAAACACTTGCGGGCATCCTGACGGCTGAGCACGCCCTTTACCACGAAAGGCAGCTTGGTAGCGCGCACGTATTCGGAAAGCTGCTGGAAGGTAATGGGGCGCATTTCCATGCCCTCGATGCAGTCATAATCCTGATTGTGGTTGAAAGCATGGTCGATATCCATACCCACGGCCAGCGCGCCGCACTTTTCCGCATGTTCGATCTTCTGAAATACGCTATCTCGGTCTGCATAGGTTTTGATGATCTTGACCACGGAAGCGCCGGTATTGACCATGCCCTCCAATTCTTCCATAGCGCCCATGCCGGAGAAGCATACGGCTCCTGCCTCAAAAGCGCCCTTTGCCATCTCCGCCATGCCGTTTTCGCACACATTGCCCATGTGGGACAGGGCCGCCGTCATGACGGGGGTTTTGAAGGTTTTGCCGTACAAAGTCATCTCGGTGGAGGGAAGTACGCTGTCGATATGGCGCATTTCCAGAAGCAGACTGTCCAGATAGGCTCGGGTGATCACATCAGCCGAGCCGGTTTTGCGTTCGTTGCTCATAGGGAGGCCTCCTGTGTGGTTGTTTTGTTGATGTAATCATTCGCCCCAAAGTGCTTTTTTCCTTCTTGACAGCAAGATAAAAATTGGTTGACAGACGGTGTGTTCTATATTATATTGTGTCCGTCATCCAAACATGGATGTATTACGCACCAAAGGAGCTTATCAATATGGCTTTTCGCAAAGATTTTATCTGGGGTGCTGCCACCGCTTCCTATCAGATCGAAGGTGCAGCTTTTCAGGACGGTAAGGGACAATCCATATGGGATCGTTTTTCTCACGAACCGGGCAAGGTGTTCGATGGTCATACCGGCGATGTGGCTTGCGACCACTACCATCGCTTTCAAGATGATGTAAAGCTGATGAAAGAGATCGGGCTGAAAGCCTATCGTTTTTCCATCTGCTGGCCCCGTGTAATGCCTGAGGGCAAGGGTGCCATCAACCAAAAAGGGTTGGACTTCTACAACCGCTTGATCGACGAACTTTTGAAAAACGATATCCGTCCTTTTGTGACCCTGTTCCACTGGGATTATCCTTCTGCCCTGCAGGCACAGGGCGCTTGGGAAAACCCCGACAGCGTAGGCTGGTTTGAGGATTATGCCGCCCTTTGCGCCCGTACCTTCGGCGACCGTGTAAAGGACTTTATCACCTTCAACGAGCCCCAGTGCTTTATCGGTCTGGGCTACGACATAGGTGTACATGCCCCCGGCTATCACCTTGGCGATGCTTCTCTGGTGCCCATGACCCATCATGTGCTCAAGTCTCACGGCGTTGCAGCCCGTGCACTGCGCTCCTTGATACCGGAGGTACGCATCGGCTACGCCCCCTGCGGCGACCCCTGCATGCCCGCCACCAACAGCCCCGAAGATATGGACGCAGCCCGCAAGGCCTACTTCGACGTTCAGCCCGGCAAAGGCTGGACCTTTAACGCCGCTTGGTGGAGCGACCCCGCTCTGCTGGGCTGCTACCCGGAAAGCGGCCTGCGCTTTCTGGAAAAGTACCTGCCCCATGGCTGGCAGGACGATCTGAAGACCATTCATCAGCCGCTGGATTTCTACGGCCAGAACATCTACAACGGCCGCTACTACAAAGCTGCCGATAACGAAAAGGGCTTTGAGATGCTGCCGCTGCCGGAGGGCTTCCCCAAGACGGCCATCCAGTGGCCCATCACCCCGGATGCCCTCTATTGGGGCCCGTATTTCCTCTACGAGCGCTACAAGACCCCCTTCATCATGACGGAAAACGGCATGTCTGCCCATGATGTGGTATCCTTGGATGGCAAGGTGCACGACCCCAACCGTCAGGATTACCTGAACCGCTACCTGCTGGCCTACAAGCGGGCCGCTGAGGACGGGGTGGACATCCGCGGTTACTTCCACTGGTCGCTGATGGATAATTACGAGTGGGCGCAGGGCTACAAGGAGCGCTTCGGCTTGATCCATGTGGATTATGCCACCCAGCAGCGCACCTTGAAGGATTCCGCTTACTGGTACCGCAGCATTATCGAAAGCAACGGCGAAAATCTGTAAGGTTTGCAACAGAAAAACACCAGCTGGTCTGCGTTTGCGCAGGTCGGCTGGTGTTTTTGTATGCGATCGTTTATGCCTGATGGAGCCACGCGTGGTTGGCGGCTACCAGCTGTTCGTTTTCGTCCAGCCAGAAGGCTTCCGGTTCGGGAGCATTCTCCGGTACATCGAAACGGCCTTCGGGCTTGATGAGCCCTACAGGCTGTCTGGTTTTGATGATCCGCACCAGATCGTGGATGGAGGTGAGCTTTTCCGGCAGAGAAATACCGAAAATCTTGCCGTTTTCCAACTTGCCGGGTTCGCTCAGGTGGTTATCAGATCCTGCGATCATATGCAGGCCGAACTCTTTGGCGTAGCGGTACGCTGCTGCATCCTGCAAAGCATCGTTGCCGCCGTTAGCGGCCTCAATGCCATCGCAATAGCGCAACCCCAGCCCGATATGGGACATGTAGAAGCGCATGCGGAAAGGATGCGCCTGTACCACGCAGCCGCCAGCAGCATGCACGCCTTCCAGCTGTTGTCGGCGGTTCCAATGTTCCATCTCCGGGTGAGCCAGCAACCATGCCTTATCCAAGCCATAGATCAGGTACTCATCACCATCGAAGTTCTGCTCCCAACCAAAGAACACATCCAAGCCGATACGCTGACCCTCCGCCAGTGCATCCTCGTAGCCGGAACAGAACATTTCAATGCGCTCCTTCCACGGCAGATCGTGGGGCACAGCGGTGTTCCCGGAGAAGAAATGATCCGTTACGATAATGCCCTGATAGCCGATCTCCTTGTAATAGCGGGCGTGTTCTTTGCCAGTGGAAGTGCCGCAGGCGCTGCCTTGGCAGGTATGCAGATGGGTTTCGTAGAGATAAGCCACGATGTATGTCCCCCGATCCTAATAAACTGCGAAAACGCCGTATTCCGTCTGTAACGGTCAGACCGATTGCCGGAAATACTCAGCCGGATAATGCTTGAGCAAGTGGGCTTTATCCACTTGATAGCGGCTGAGGTGCTTATTCATCAGCTGCTTGGCGGCGTCCTCGTCCCCATGCGCCACGGCTTGTGCGATCGCCTTGTGATCCTTGACGATGCTGCTATCCTTCACAGCGTTGAGCATCATGTTGCGCACACGGTCGAAGTGCAGTGTCAGCGGCGACATGAGGGCATGGGTCTGTTCCTTGCGGGCAATGGAGAACAGCAGGCGATGGAAGTTGCCATCCAGCTGCCACAGCTGCTCCGCATTCCCACGCTCAAGATAATACTCCTGCAAAGCCACATTTTCAAGCAGGGGACGAAGGTTTTCTTCCGTTACCATGCGGCAGGCCAATTCCACCACAGCGCATTCCATTACACTGCGCAAAAAGCGGGCTTCCTCTACCAGTTCGTCGTCGATCAAGGCAATGGCGCTGCCACGCTGGGGATACACCTCCACCAAGCGGACCCGTGCCAGTTCCATCAGGGCCTCCCGCACCGGAGTGCGGGAGAGACCCAGCTGGGCAGACAGATCATTTTCGCTGATGCGGCTGCCCGGAGCCAGATCCAGATGGATGATGTTCTCCCGAAGGTTGCGCAGCACATAATCGCGATTGGTCTCCTTAGCCTCCCGGGGCAATACACGCATAACCCTATCTCCTTACAACTGCTGTAGAGCCTTGCGCACAGCGCCGGGGCCGGTGAGCATATCAGCCAGCAGGTTTTCCACCTTCTGTGCCAGACCGGCGTTGACCAGATTGACACCGAAGATCACCGGATTGCTCAGGATGGGTTCCAGCGCAGCCTTGGCACTGGTGGGCACGCCAGGCTCCACAGCCGCCAAAGCAGCCTTGAGGGAATCCATCATAGGATCGGGGCTGACCGTCATGGGCTGACCATTGTCATCCACAGCCAGCAGGTAGCGCAGCCAGCCAGCCAAAGCCAGCGGAATGGCCTTGAGGTCGGCAGCGTTGAGGGTGGGGCTTGCCATGTAGCTCTTGATGGTTTCGCCAAAACGGATCGGGATCTTCTGGCTGGTATCGGTGGCAATGCGCTGGGGAGCATCGGGAATGAAGGGATTGGGCAGACGCTCCTCCAGCACCTCCCGCAGGAAGGCCTCGGGGCTCAGGATGCCGGGGTCGGTCACCACGGGCATGCCTTCCACATAACCGATGGTCTCCACCAGCTTTTTCAAGTCGGGATCCTTCATTTCGGCAGCGATGGTGTCATAGCCCAAAAGGCAGCCGAACACAGCCAGTGCAGTATGCAGGGGGTTGAGGCAGGTGGTCACCTTCATGCGCTCGGTGGCGTTGACGGTGTCGCGGTCGGTCAGGTACACGCCAGCCTTCTCCAAAGCGGGGCGGCCGTTGGGGAAGCGATCCTCCACCACCAGATACTGGGGTGCTTCGGCGTTGACAAAGGGCGCAATGTAAGTGTTGCGGCTGGTCACGATGGCGCCCATGTCCTCCACGCCCAAGGCTTCCAGCTGCTGGGCAATGGCCTCGGCGGGGCGGGGGGTGATCTTGTCGATCATGCTCCAGGGGAAGGAGACCCGCTTCTCGTCGGACAGGTACTCCACAAAGGCAGCAGGAACCAATTTGGCATCCCGCCAAGCGCTGGCCACATCCAGCACTGCCTGACGGAGCTTTTCGCCATTGTGGCTGCAATTATCCATGCTCACCAGCGCAATGGGGGCAGCGCCAGCCTGATAGCGGGCGTACATCAGTGCAGCCACACAAGCCATGGCATGGTGGGGATTTTCGGGGCCAGCAGCCATGTCATCCTTGACGATCTGCATCAGGTTGCCCTTCATATCCCGCAGGGCATAGCCCTTTTCGGTGATGGTGAAACTTGCCATCTGCAGGCTATCCTTGGCGAAGGCGGCCTTCAAAGCAGCCCAATCCTCGCTGAAAGCCACACCGGCCTTAAGACCCTTGGCAAGACTGGCGACGATCTCCTTTTCGGTGGTGCCGTCCGCCCGGAGGGTCACGTTCATGGTCAGGCTATCGTAGGGAGCATAGATCTTGTCGATAATGTCGAAATCGAAGGTCTCGGCAGCGATGATGCCGCTCTTTTCCAGACCCATCTCCAAAAGGCGCTGCTGCAAAACAGCGATAAAGCCGCGGAAGATGTTGCCAGCACCAAAGTGCACCCAAACAGGGGCTTCCTCGGTGTTTTGCAGCATGGCATCCCGGTCAAAGGCGGGCACCTTCACGCCGCTCTTTTGCCACTGCTGGGGGTTTTTCAGGCTTTCGTGGTTCAGCTTCATACTTGCGACTCCTTTCACTTGGCCATGCGGCAGATGGCTTCCCACAGGCCGTTCAGGTAGGTAGCGCCGAGGGCACGGTCGTACAGGCCATAGCCGGGGCGACCCTGCTCATCCCAGATCATACGGCCATGGTCGGGGCGGATGTAGGTATCGGGGCAGGTATCGTAGATGGCCTGCATAATGGCGAACATATCCAGATCGCCAGTGGAAGAAAGGTGAGCCGCCTCACGGAAGTGGCGGTGGCCAAGGAACTTCACATTGCGCACGTGCATAGCGCCGATGCGATCCATTTCGCCAAAGTGGCGAATGATGGAGGGAATATCGTTTTCCGGGTTGGAGCCCAGAGAGCCGGTGCACAGGCACAGGGTGTTGGCGGGGCTACCGTGAAGCTTGACGATTTTGTCGAAGTCTTCCTGACTATGGGCAATGCGGGGCAGGCCAAAAATGGGCCAAGCGGGATCGTCGGGATGGCAAGCCATACGCACGCCCACTTCCTCGCAAACAGGAATGACGGCATCCAAGAAGTACTTGTAGTTCTCCCGCAGCATATCAGGGGTGATGCCCTCGTACTGTTTGAGAGTGGTCTCCAGCAGAGCCAGACGCTCCGGCTCCCAGCCGGGCAGGGTGAAGCCCTTGGAATCCTCGGCGGTGCGGCGTACGATCTCCATGGGACCCATCTCGCCCAGATCTTCCTCGTTAAAATACAGGCTGTTGGAGCCATCCTCGGGGATCTCGCGAGCCAGATCGGTGCGCAGCCAGTCGAACACGGGCATGAAGTTGTACACGATCACCTTCACGCCGTACTTGGCAAGATTACGGATGGTGGTGATGTAGTTGGCAATGTACTCATCCCTGCTGGGCAGACCCATCTTGATGTCCTCATGTACATTGACGGATTCGATCACTTCCAGTTCCAGACCGGCAGCGTGGACTTCCTCCACCAGTGCCTTGATCTCGTCCTCTTCCCAAACCACGCCAGCGGGCTTGTCCAAAAGGCCCATCAGGCCAGTCATGCCGGGGATCTGCTTGATGTACTTGAGGCTAATGGGGTCGCTCTGGGAACCGTACCAGCGGAATGTCATCTTCATGGTGATCGTCCTCCTGTGTTGAAAAAAGCATGGGTTACAGGTGATGTGGATAGTATAGCATGGTTTGTGTGACTTGTCTACTTGTATACAAGTTGCTGTTCGCGTTTATTATTTTGGGCAATTGTAGATAGTTTGCCTTTGATGAAACAAGTGAAACCAGACAGTACTGCGCTCCGTCTTGGCTCTCCCAATGGGAGAGCCAAGACGGAGCGCAACTGTTAATCGATCAACTCAACTGACTAGAATGTGTCAGTCTTCTTCGAATGCCAACATATTGCCAATGGGGATCCTGAAACCAATTGCTTTATACATATCGAGGTCACAATCCGCGCATCCAACCGTCATTGACGAAATATTGCTTTCCGAGTATGCGTATCGAACCAGTTTCTTTGCGATACCTTGATGCCGATACTGTGGGAGAATATAAAAATCCTCAAAAACACCCGCCATGTCATACAAAAATGTCGAAAAGCTTCTTGATACAGAGCAGCATGCAACAAGCTGACCATCGATCTCGTGCCCATAAAAAAGGATCTCTCCGTTTTCGATGGCAGACTTAAGTCGTTCTAGGTCTTCTACTGTAGGTGGTTCCTCCCCAATTTCTTCCTTGTATGCCTTGTGCAAATTGGTGAGTTGCTCAAACTCTTCGGTTATGATCCTTTTCACAAACATTCCCCCATTCCTGATTTATCCCTTTACTGCCCTCACCATAAAGTGCAATTCTGTAATATCATCCATTTGGCATTCCACATACCCGTTAATGAAAAACCCACATTCGATCAGCCCGCCCAAGTACGCTTCCATGGTATGCCCGTACTCGATCCAATCGGAATCGTCGTGATCCCTTGAGCAAAAAGGCATTTTGTGTACAGCCTTATAATAGCCGCCGTTTTCATCTGCAATATGATCACAAACATAATTGATCGGACTGGGAGCCATCATGATGAAAACTCCCCCTTGTTTCAGCACACGATAACACTCCTTGAACACTACGCTAAGCTCAGGAACATACATCAACGACGGCGGATTGATGATGATATCAGAACAGCCATCGGCAAACATGGACAGATCGCACATATTCCCTTTGACGATCTCCATTGGCAGCTTTTCTCTTTGGGCGATCTCTCGATCTTTGTCTAACATTTTGTTGGAAAGATCAAGAACAGTCACCTCAGCGCCAGCACAGGCCAGCAACGGAGCCTGCAAGCCGCCCGCTCCCGCCAAGCAGAGCACTTTTTTGCCTTTGATGCCACTGAGCCACTCTGCGGGCACATCTTTTTGAAAAAATCTCAAGTTGAGATGACCCTCTCTTGCTTGTTGTATTTGTTCAGGCGTAGCACATGCTGTCCAATCAGCATTGTTTTCCACAAGGGCATCGATATTCTTTTCCACTTGCTCATAGATTGTTTCCATCACATCACCTCTATTACCGATCCATCCGGCTAAAGATCCGATCACAAATAATGATCGCAATCGGGGGAATCAAAACAAACAAAAGAAGGATCATCTCTCACAGCTCCTTTACCTCTGCGCCAAAGCAGACAGTTTATTGCCTACAAAATACGACAGGAGGGCGGGTCTCCCCTGCCCTCCTGCAACAAACTTGTTTACTCCAGCTCAAAAGCGCCGGTATACAGCTGATAATAGGTACCCTTCATGGCGATGAGTTCCTCATGGCTGCCCCGCTCGATGATGCGACCCTTATCCAGCACCATGATCACATCGGAATTCATGACGGTGGACAGGCGGTGAGCGATGACGAACACGGTGCGGCCTTCCATCAGCTTATCCATGCCACGCTGCACAATGGCCTCGGTGCGGGTGTCGATGGAAGACGTGGCTTCGTCGAGGATCATCACAGGCGGATCGGCTACCGCAGCACGAGCGATGGCGATCAGCTGCCGCTGACCCTGCGACAGGTTGGCACCGTTGCCGGTGAGCTCGGTATCGTAGCCGCCGGGCAGACGGGTGATGAAATCATCTGCGCCAGCCAGCTTGGCAGCCTCGATGCACTCCTCATCGGTGGCATCCAGACGGCCATAGCGGATATTCTCCATCACGGTACCGGTGAACAGGTTGGTTTCCTGCAACACGATGCCCAGAGAGCGGCGCAGGTCATCCTTCTTGATCTTGTTGATATTGATGCCGTCGTAATGGATCTTACCATCAGCAATATCGTAGAAACGGTTGATCAG
Organism: Candidatus Limiplasma sp.; assembly: GCA_045538465.1. GTDB lineage: Bacteria > Bacillota > Clostridia > Christensenellales > Aristaeellaceae > Limiplasma. The sequence continues at coordinate 27,659 of JAZSRK010000042.1, forward strand.
GTTGGTGATGGTGGTCTTGCCAGCGCCGGTCGCGCCTACGAAAGCCACCTTCTGACCCGGCTCGGCGTAGACGGACACATCGTACAGCACCTGCTTATCTTCCACATAGCCGAAGTCCACCTGATTGAGGCGCACATCGCCGCTGGGCAAGGTATAGGTGAGGGTGCCGTCGCCGTGGGGATGTTTCCAAGCCCAAGTGCCGGTGCGCTCGGTGGTTTCGGTGATGGCGCCGTCCTCCCCCACCTTGGCGTTGACCAGCGTTACATAGCCCTCGTCGGTCTCGGGCTGCTCATCCATCAGACCCAGCACACGGCCTGCGCCTGCCAGACCCATGACGATGGCATTGATCTGCTGAGACAAACCATTCACGTTGCCGGTGAACTGCTTGGTCATGTTCAGGAAGGGAATGACGATGCTGATGGAGAACGCCATGCCGGACAGGCTCACATTCTTCACGCCCGTCAGCAGGAACACGCCGCCCACCAAGGCCACCAATGCATACAGCACATTGCCGATGTTGGAGATGATGGGGCCCAGCGTATTGGCATAGGCATGGGCACGGAAGCTGTCCTCGTAGAGGGCATTGTTGACCTCGTCAAAGCCCTGCTTGCTCTGCTCTTCGTGGCAGAAAACCTTGACCACCTTCTGGCCATTCATCATTTCCTGCACATAGCCCTCGGTACGGCCCATGGCCTTCTGCTGCCGGATGAAGTACTTGGCAGAGCCGCCGCCGATCTTGCCGGATACCAAAATCATCACAAACACGCCTGCCAGCAGCACCAGCGTCATCCAAATGCTGAAATACAGCATGATGCAGGTAACGCACAGGATGATCGCCACGGACTGAATGACGGACGGCAAGGACTGAGAGATGAGCTGGCGCAGGGTGTCGATGTCGTTGGTGTAATGGCTCATGATGTCGCCATGCTTATGGGTATCGAAATACTTGATGGGCAGGTTCTGCATGCCGTCAAACATGCGGCAGCGCATCTTGCTCAAAAAGCCTTGGGTCATAATGGCCATCAGCTGGGTGTGCAGCACCACTGCCACGATGGAGAAGCAGTACATACCGCCAAGGGTGAGCACCTTGGGCACGATCACCTGTGCTGCGCCCTTCCAGTCGCCGCTTTGCTGCCATGTTTCGATGGCGGCGATCACCTGCTGCATAAAGATGGGTGGCAGCGCAGAGGCCGCAGCGGAGATCAGGATGCAGACGATGATCACCGGCGCAAGAACGGGGTAGAACTCAAACAGCATCTTGAGTACGCGCTTAAGCATGCCGAAGTCGATCTTCCGGCCGCCGGGCATAGCGCCCTTGGGGCCGCCCTTCATGGGACCCTTATTCATCGTCCTCACCTCCGTTCGTCTGCTGCTCGTAGACCTCACGGTAGATCTCGCTGGTCTGCATCAGCTCATCATGGTTGCCCATCTGAGCAATGCGGCCGTTATCCATGACCAGGATCATATCCGCTTCCATCACGGAGGCGATACGCTGGGCAATGATGATCTTGGTGGTTTCGGGGATGTAGGACTTGAACCCGGCACGGATCAAAGCATCGGTGCGGGTATCCACGGCACTGGTGGAGTCGTCCAGGATCAAAATCTTGGGCTTTTTGACCAAGGCACGGGCAATACAGAGGCGCTGCTTCTGGCCGCCGGATACGTTGGTGCCGCCCTGCTCGATCATGGTATCGTAGCCATCGGGGAAACCGGTGATGAACTCATCTGCCTGAGCAAGCTTGCAGGCTTCGATCAGTTCTTCATCGGTGGCATCCGGGTTGCCCCAGCGCAGGTTTTCCTTGATGGTGCCGGAGAACATCTGGTTCTTCTGCAGCACCATGGCCACTGCGCCACGCAAGGCTTCCAGATCGTACTCCCGCACATCCACGCCACCCACTTTGACGCTGCCTTCGGTTACATCGTACAGGCGGGGGATCAGCTGCACCAAGGTGGATTTGCTGGAACCCGTGCCGCCGATGATGCCCACCGTTGCCCCGGAGGGAATGGTCAGGTCAATATCCCACAGGGCAAATTTCTTTGCCTTAGCAGAATACTTGAAGTTGACATCGGTGAACTGGATGGAGCCATCCTTTACATCGGTGATGGCATTTTCCGGGCTGACCAAGGTGGGAACCTCCTCCAGCACCTCGCCCACACGCTTGATGGACTCGGAGGAGATGGTCAGCATAACATAGATCATGCTCAGGGACATCAGAGACATGAGGATCTGCATGCCGTAGGTGAGCATGGCGGACAGCTGACCCACATCAATGCCAGCCTGACCGGTGATGATCAACTTGGAGCCCATCAACAACACAAATACCATGTTGCCGTACAGGCACAGCTGCATCAGGGGGCTGTTGAGAGCCACGATGCGCTCCGCACGGGTAAAGTCAGCGCAGATATCGCCGGCGGCGGTATCGAACTTTTCCTTCTCGTGCTCTTCACGAGAAAAGCCCTTCACCACACGCATGCCGCGGATGTTTTCCTCGATGGTCTCATTAAGGCGGTCATACTTGCGGAACACGCTGCGGAAAGCAGGCATGGCCTTGCGGCTGATGAGCAAAAGGCCGCACACCAGCACCGGGATGATGACCACAAAGGACATCGCCATGGTGCCGCCCATGCGGAAAGCCATGATGATGGAGAAAACCAGCATCAGCGGGCTGCGAACAGCAATGCGGATGAGCATCATAAACGCCATCTGCACATTGCCGATGTCCGTGGTCATACGGGTGACCAGAGAGGACGAGGAGAACTTGTCGATGTTTTCAAAGGCGAAGGTCTGCACCTGATAGAACACATCATGGCGCACATTGCGGGCAAAACCCGCAGAGGCCTTGGCGCAGGTGAAGCCAGCAATGCCGCCGCAGCAAAGCGATACGCAAGCCATACCAAAAATGATGAGGCCCATCTTGAACAGCTGACTCAGCTCCACCCCAGCTTTGATCTGGTTGACCAGATTGGCGGTGATGAACGGAATGAAGGTCTCGATGATGACCTCGCAAACGATGAACACCAGCGTCAGAATGGTGGGCGTTTTGAATTCACGCACACATTTCAGCAATCGTTTGATCATTCGTTTTCCTTTCTTGCCTGCGTTTTTTCAGGCAGCTTTTTGGTAGTTACATTTTATCCAACATTTCTATTATACGAGCTTTTTTGGCTTTGGCAAGGATGAAAATAAGCATGCCGGAATGGGACAAAAATCCGGCATTCTTTGGGCTTTTGGGGTATCAGTTTGTGATGGTTCTTTGTTTTTAAGAATTCTTCGTTTTACGCCAGTTCTTCAGCAAACAATGGGGCGACTTGCGGGAGCATTTCGGCGTAGTAAGCAATACGCTTTAGCGTTGCAGCTGCCTCTTGCTGCCCCATGGCTTGCCGCTCTTCGCCCTCGCTGCCCAAGGCACGGAGCAGGTTGTAGTGGAGCCAATCCAGCCATGCAAAGCCGAGGCCTACAAGGCGCTGCCAATCAGCGGTAGGCAAAGGATTCCGCTGGCGGTATGCCTGCAAAAAGCTGCGCAAGCGTTCCTGATCCAATTGGCACAGCACCCCGCCAGCCCAGCTGAGGGACAGCTGCATCAGGTCGTTGATCGGATTGCCGATCTCTAAGCATTCCAGATCGATGACCAGCGGCTTATCCCCTTGCCAGAGCACGTTTTTGGAGTCCATATCCGCATTACATATGCACAGCAGGTTGGGCAGCGCTGCAATGGCGGCGTTGTAGCTGCTCTGTGCCTGCAAAAGCAGCGGCAAGTTTTCTTGCAGGGGCGCATACAGTGCCGGGCACGCCTCTTTGGTTGCAGCCAGCTGGCCTTCCCAATCAAAGACAAAGGGTTTTGGGAAAACACTGGCAGCATCCGCGGGTAAATATTCGTGACAGGACAGTGCATGCATCTTGCCAAGCAACCCGCCAATGGTGCTGCAATGCTGCTTGGTTATGCCATTCCACGGCGAAGCGACGGCATCCACCCACGAAAACAGATAATAATACTGCCCGTCCAGCAGTTGCATCTTTTGACCATCAAGGGAAATAGCCGCCACGATCGGCAAAGCGTTTTGCTCCAGCACGCCTTCCAGCGTTTCTGCGCAGCGGTAGTTTGCTTGCACTCCCGGACGTTTCATAATATCAGGGTTCAGCAGCTTGACGGCGTAGGAGCCGGTGGTGGTATCCAGCCGAAACATTTTGTGCAGATAGCCGCCGGATACCGGCTGAGGGCTGGTCGTCAGGCTGCCCAGTGCACAGGCGGCTGCTAATTTTTCAAAAAATGTGGTGTCGTTCATTAGTGTTCCTTTCGAAGTGGAGTAGTTACGTAAAGAGTTGTGGATCGGTTTATCAAAGAGTTGATGAGTTGTTCCAAAAAGTATTGTAACACATCCACCCTTATTAGAAAACCCTTGCGCTGCGGGCTTTCCTGTGCTACCATTTATGTTGTATCCAAAACAGTCAATAGTACAAGGAGGCCTGTTTATGGCTCGTATTTATACCTCTGCAGAACAACTCATCGGTCATACGCCGCTGGTGGAGCTGGGCAATATGGCAAAGCAGCTCGACCTGAACGCCCGCTTGCTGGCTAAGCTGGAATGCTTCAACCCCGGCGGCTCTGCCAAGGATCGCATTGCCGTTTCCATGCTGGATGATGCCGAGGCCAGCGGAAAGCTTAAGCCCGGTGCTACCATTATCGAACCCACCTCCGGCAACACCGGCATCGGGCTTGCAGCGGTGGGCGCTGCCCGCGGCTATCGGGTCATCATCGTAATGCCGGATACCATGTCCATGGAACGCCGCCTGCTGATGAAGGCTTACGGCGCAGAACTGGTGCTCACCGAAGGCGCAAAGGGCATGCAGGGCTCTATTGAAAAAGCCAACGAGCTGGCGGCGCAATTGCCCGGCAGCATGGTGATGGGTCAATTCGACAACCCTGCCAATGCCAAAGCCCACTATCTGACCACCGGCCCAGAGATCTATGCCGATACCGATGGTCAAGTGGACTGCTTTGTAGCAGGTGTAGGCACCGGTGGCACCATCACCGGCACGGGGCGCTATTTGAAGGATCAGAACCCCACCATCCGGGTGGTGGCTGTGGAGCCCGCCGCCTCTCCCCTACTCAGCGGCGGCAAAGCCGGTGCCCATGGTTTGCAGGGCATCGGAGCCAATTTTGTGCCTTCTGTGCTGGATACAACCGTGTATGATGAGATCATGCCCATCACCGAAGAAGATGCCTATCAGGCCAGCCGCATGCTGGGCCGCATGGAGGGGCTATTCGTTGGCATTTCCTCCGGCGCAGCGCTTCACGCCGCCATTCAGCTGGCAAAATGCCCGGAGTATAAAGGCAAGACCATTGTTGCCCTTTTGCCGGATACCGGCGAACGCTACCTGTCCACGCCGCTGTTGGAAGGCTGATCCAGCGCCCGCCCATGGAGCTGACAAGTTAGCAGTTGCCACTTTGGACAGAATCCGTTATAATAAGTGATGCGTTTATTCGCAATCTCATCTCTACATAAGGAGTTAACATCATGCTTGAGTTTAAATTTGATACCCAGCTGCTGATCGAGGGACATGATCTGGACGAGGATGCCATCAACGATTACATCACCGCCAACCTGAAGGGCGACTGCCTGCTGGCCGTGGGCGACGAAGATCTGATCAAGATCCACTTCCACACCAACGAGCCTTGGCAGTTGCTGGAATACTGCGCCTCTCTGGGCGAGATCAACGATGTGGTCGTAGAAAACATGGAGCGTCAGGAAGCCGGTTTGCAGGGCTAAGCCCACTTACCAACGAACGATAAACCGCCGCCTGTTCTCTTGCGAGGACAAGCGGCGGTTTTTGTTATGCTTATCTTATTTATATTCTTCTTAGGCATCTTCCAGCAAATGGGCGGCATCCTCCGGGCGAAAACGGTGGTAGCTCAGGTGCCCCATTTCTTCTTTGAAGAAATAGCAATAGCCATCCGGCTGACCATTGGGAAAGTAAAGTACGCAATCAAATTCCGAGCCAGCGGGCATTTGGCGGCACACATAGGGCGCTTGCTGACGATCGAACAGCTGCCGTACCTCTGCCATATCGGCATGATGATGCCCCGCAAACTGCCCGATCAATGCCTGCAAAAATGGGGATGCCTCCACCTGCTCATGCACATAGCGCACGCCATCCTGCGGAATGGTCACTTCCACCCGATCTTCGTGGGGCTGAAAGCATAGTTCGCCAAGAGGCGAGGCAGTAAAGGCAGGCTGTGCAGCCAACGCGTCTGCCATGGTATGGGCATCTGCTGCAGGCAGGCCTGTCAATACAGCCAGCGATGTTGGAGCATAATACAGCTTCACGGTGCTGGGGCCAAAGCCCAGCTTGATCTGTGCTTCTTTCAACTGGTCGGTGATATCTTGCAAAAGGGGTGCTATGCGCATGGAAGCGCCTCCTGTTCTTTCGAGATTTCATGGATACACTATAGCATGCCACGAAGTGCAGCGTCAATCTGCACGCCTATGATCGGCGGGCATATGCTGGCAATGGGGCGACCCATAAGCCTATGCCAAAGGAGTGTTTTTGATGACAGCTATCCATCTGTCTCCCGATAGGATCCCCATCGTGCTGCCGACCCCATCTTTGCCCGACGCGGGAAACCAACCCGCCCAGCCCGGCGAGGGGCCGGACGGTCTGCCTACGCCCGCATTGCCCGGCGGCGATCCCGTTCCCTTGCGCTGTCCTTTCGGCTATACTCCGAAAACCACCACCGGCAACCAAAGCTTTACCGACTTGCTGATCGAAAACAACGTATCCTACCGTGCCATGCAGCTGGCCAACCCAACGCTGCCCACCACCCGTCTGTCTCCAGGCACGCCCTACTGCGCTCCCCCGCCCTATACCCGCCGCCTGTGCCCTTTGGGCGATCGTTCCTATGTTTTGGGAGTAGGTGAAAGTTTGGAGACTTTGGTAGAAACCGAAGGCATACCACCAGAAATGCTGCTGGCTACCAACCCTACCCTTGCCCCTAGCGACTTTTCGCCGGGGCGGGTCATCTGCCTGCCGTAAAGGCAAACCGATCCTTGCGGAGATTTTTTCTCCGCATTTTTAATTTTTTAGAAAAAAGTGCTTGACATTCATCCAAAGCCATGCTAATATATCACTCGTGGTTTGAACAACCCGGCCATCGTCAAGGGGTCGATTGCTAAGCAGCGGTAACACCCCGGTGTGACCCATTAGCTCAGTTGGCAGAGCACTTGACTTTTAATCAAGGTGTCCGGAGTTCGAGTCTCCGATGGGTCACCATCCCTTCTTTAAGAGAAGGTACCCTGCGGGCGTGGCGGAATGGCAGACGCGCTGGATTTAGGTTCCAGTGCCTTAGGCGTAAGAGTTCGAGTCTCTTCGCCCGCACCATTTCTTGGCTCGCATACAGAACTGGAACGTGCGGTAGTAGCTCAGTGGTAGAGTGCCACCTTGCCAAGGTGGATGTCGCGAGTTCGAATCTCGTCTACCGCTCCACTTTCTGTAATGGTGACTGGGCCATCCCCCACCCCTTGTCAGGCGGGTGTAGCTCAATGGTAGAGCCCCAGCCTTCCAAGCTGGTTACGTGGGTTCGATTCCCATCACCCGCTCCATGAAAAACCTGCCGATGTAAGATCAGCAGGTTTTTTTGTATTCTTTTTTCTTTGGAGGTGAGCAAATGCACATCGAAAATAACATTCTCAAGCATCATCTGCGCAATTGCTATTTTATTACCGGCACGGCCTATGCAGGCAAATCCACCATGTGCGCTATGCTGGCAGAGCGTTTTCAAATGCTCCATTGCGGGGAGAACTATGGTCTTGACGATATGCACGCCATTGCAGACCCTGCTTTACAGCCCAATCTGTGCTACAACAAAAACATGACCGATTGGCGTCCCTTTGTGCTGCGTACCCCGGAGGAATATACCCGCTGGGTGAACGGCAACATGCAGGAGTTGGCGCAGTTTGAGGTCGCAGAGCTTATTCGGCGCAGTGCAAACGGACAAAAGCTCATTGTAGATACCAATATTCCCTTGGAGCTGCTCTGGCAGATCTCCGACTATCACCACGTTGCGGTCATGCTGTCGCCCCAAAGCATGTCGGTGGAGCGATTCTTTGACCGCAGCGACCCGGAAAAACAATTTTTGCTCTCCGTGATCGATTCCTGCCCCGACCCAGAGGCCGCCCTTGCCAACTTTAGGGCCTGCATTGCCAGCGTCAACAGTCCGGAGTGCCATGAAGCCTTCCGAAAGAGCGGCTTCTTCACCTTGGAACGCACCGCAACGGATGTAGATACCAAAGAAGAAGTGCTAGCTGCTTTAGCAAACCATTTCGGCCTAACCGCCCCGACCCAACCAGATGGAGATGAGGACCATGCCTGAATATCTTGATATGGAACACTACCCCCGCAAAGACCATTTCCGTCACTTCTGTTCTATGCAGAATCCCTATGTCAGCTTGACGGTGCCGGTGGATGTCACCGAGCTTTTGCAAGCCTGCAAACGTTCGAAAAATTCGTTTTATCTAACGATGATCCATGCCGTTGCAAACGCCGCCAATGCCATCGAACAATTCCGGCAACGCATCCGCGGCGAAGCGATCGTGCAGTACGACCGCTGCATTACCTCCCACATCGAGCTACTGGAGGATGAGACCTACTGCTACTGCAATTTGCGGCACGACCTGCCCCTTGCAGACTATCTGACCATGGCAGAAACCGCCCGTACAGCAGCCCGCAATAGCGCCACCATTGAGGAAGAAGCAGCGGATGTAGAGGGGATGTTCTTCGTTTCCTGCTTACCATGGCTGCATTTTACCGCTATTTCAGAAGCGACGGGGAACGATTCCAACCCCCGGTTCAGCTGGGGAAAGTACGAAGCAAATTTTCGTGGGCGCATGATGCTGCCTTTGTCTGTGACGGTTCATCATGGGCTGGCAGACGGGCTGCATATTGCTCGCTTCTACCAGCAACTGGATATGCAAATGCATCAGCTGACATCGCAGCTGTACGAATTAGGCAAATGACCCAGTGCGGGCATTATCAAGGAGACACCCTCACAAAAACATGCACTTAGCAGCAGGATTTTCTGACCCAACAAAAGAATCCTATACAGCAATCATCATAACGGGTCAAAAGCTTCACTCGCCCTTTCGTCCCCGCTCCAAAAGGAGGAAAAACCTATGCAGATCGGTGCTCAAATGTATACCACTCGTGGAACTTGCCAAACACTGGAAGGTTTCGCCGAGACTCTTGCCCGCATCGCAGACATCGGCTACCGCACTGTGCAGATATCCGGTACCTGCCCCTTTGAAGCGGATTGGCTCAAAGAACAGCTGCAAAAGAATGGGCTGCGCTGCGTTATTACCCATACGCCCGTGCCGCAGCTTACCGGCGAGATCGACAAGGTGCTAGCCGACCACCGGGTGTTCGACTGCCCCAATATCGGCCTTGGCTACTGGAGCTTTAACGAAGCGGACGACATGTCCCTGAGCAAGTGGCTGAGCACTTTCGTGCCCGTAGCACAGGCCATCCACGAGGGCGGGCTGTACTTTATGTACCACAACCACGCCAACGAGTTCAAGCGCATTGGTGGCAAGTTGGTATTGGAAACCTTGATGGAAGCCGTTCCCGCAGAGCAGATGGGCTTTACGCTGGATACCTACTGGGTGCAGGCCGCCGGCGGCGATCCTGCCCAATGGCTGGAAAAACTTGCTGGACGCATCCCATGCATCCACCTGAAAGATCATGGCTTTGACCGCACCATGCAGCCCATCGGCGAAGGCAACATCAATTTTGACCGGGTATTTGAAAAGGCCGAAGCGGGTGGCACCCAATATATGCTGGTGGAGCAGGACGACTGCAGCGGCGAAGACCCCATCGATTGTCTGCGCCGTTCCTATGAATACCTGAAAGCCTGCGGATTCCGTTGATCTGCTGGGAAAAGAAAACAAGACCAGAAAAGGAGCAGCGCATGATCGAGATCAAGCAATGTGAAAAATCCTGCGGCGCAATTGTTTACACCGCAAGTGAAAGCTGCATAGCCTATTTGCTGGTGCAGGAGAAAAGCGGGTTTTGGGTGTTCCCCAAAGGGCACATGGAGCCCGGCGAAACGGAACAGGAAACCGCAATGCGGGAAATCAAAGAAGAAACCGGGCTGACTGTCCGCGTCATCGACGGGTTTCGGGCGATGGACGAGCATACGTTGGCACGGGAAGGGCACCCGGAGCGAATGAAGCAAACTGTGTTCTTTCTGGCTACTTATGAAAAGCAGGACTATCACCCGCAAGAAGCCGAAATTTCCCAGATCGCATTGATGGATCTCGATACCGCATTGGCTACATTGCAGCTGGACAGTTTCAAGCGCATCCTGACGGAAGCGGATGCCTTTCTGAAGCGGTATTTGCCTGCTGGCCAGAGTGCAAATAGATGATGGGACAATGCCATTCTTTTTAGCCTCGCGCATGCCAAAACGCCGAACCACTTAGCGGTTCGGCGTTTTGCTATGTCATCATTTGTTTGTAACGCTTATGCAACAGAACAGATAAACCCCTGCATTACCCTCTCTCCCGGATGCGTCCAACCAGCCAGAGCAGCAAAAACGCTACGATATTCACCACCACAACGCTGGCACCAGTGGGGGTATCCAGCAGGTAGGAGGCGCAAAGACCGATAAAGAAGCATACCACAGAAACCACAGCAGCGCAGATGGTAACACTGCGGAAGCTGCGGCAAACCCGCATCGCCGTCAAAGCCGGAAAGATGATCAGGCTGGAAATGAGCATAGCGCCCATCACCCGCATGCCCAGCACAATGGTCAGCGCCGTCAGGCAACTGAGCAGCATGTGATAGGCCTCCACCTTTTCGCCGGTGGCACGGGCAAAGGTCTCATCAAAGGTAACGGCAAAAATTTTGCGGTAGTACACCACAAACAACACCAGCACCACCGCTGCCAATGCCACGCTCAGCCATACATCCTCGCCGGTCATGGCCAGCACGCTGCCAAAAAGATAGTTATTCACATCGCCCGTGGTGCCATTGGATAGACTGAGCACGATCACGCCAATGGCCAGCGAACCGGCAGAGATCATGGCGATCAGCGCATCGCCTTTTACCTTGGCACGGCTGGAAAGGCGAAGCAGCAGCACTGCCGCTGCCATCACCACCGGGATGGACACTGCCATGGGCGCTACCCCCATGGCAGAAGCCACTGCCAGCGCGCCAAAACCCACATGGCTCAAGCCGTCGCCGATCATGGAATAGCGTTTTAGCACAAGGCTTACACCCAGCAAAGCCGCGCACAGACTGACCAGCACGCCCACCACCGCAGCCCGCACCATAAAGTGGTAGCTGAACATTTTGCCCAGCAGGTCAAAAAAAACATTATTCATGGCAGCAGCACCCTCCAAAGAACGCCTCTCCCAGCGGAGAATGGCGGTATTCAAACGGTGTACCGTAAAAACTGCCGTTAGCCGTCAGGTGCAGGATCCGGTCGGCCTCCTGTGTAGCTGCCTGAATATCGTGGGAGATCATCACCACGGTAAGACCGCGCTCCTTGTGCAGCATACGGATAACATCATACATTTCCCGGGTGACCACAGGGTCCAACCCAGCCACGGGTTCATCCAGCAATAAAAGAGAATGGGTGGCGCACAAAGCGCGAGCCAGCAGCACCCGCTGCTGCTGACCGCCGCTCAGCCTTGCAAAGCTGCGCTTGGATAAATGCTCCACGCCCATCAGCTGCAAGTTTTCCTCCACCATGCGCCGCTTGGAAGCATTCATCCACAGCCCATGGCAACCGGAGGAGGCCACTTCCCAAACAGAAGCGGGAAAATCCGTCTGCAGTTCCATCCGTTGGGGCAAATAGCCGATCTCGGTCTGGCGCAAGCCATCGCCAAAAACGACCTTGCCGCTTACAGGCTTAAGCAGCCCAAGCAGCCCCTTTACCAAGGTGGATTTACCGGAGCCATTTTCGCCTACGATGCAGAGATATTGCCCTTTATCGATCTGCAGATCCAGTTCCTTTACCACCGGCACGCCCTCATAGGCAAAGGTGGTTTTTTCACAGGTGATCAACGCCATTCAGTTCAGCGCCTCCTTCAAGGCTTCTGCGTTATTTTGCATCAATGTAACATACGTAGCTCCGGCAGCGATCTCCTCCGCCGAAACGGTATGGCAGCTATGGAACAACCTAAGCTGCGCACCGGTCTCCTCTGCAAGGATGCGGGCGGTTTTCTGGCTGGAATACTCAATGTGGAACACCACCGGCACCCCCTCTGCCCGCACGGTATCCACCAGTGAAATGACCGTGCGCACGCTGGGTTCGCTATCCTCACTGCAGCCGGGAAACGCTGCATCGTACCGCAAACCGTAGGCTGCTGCAAAATACCGCAGCGGGAAACGATCGCCAAAGATGACCAGATCGCGCTGAGCATTATCCACGATCTGCTGAAACGTTGCATCCACTTGGGCGATCTGTTGGGTGTACGCTGCTGCATTTGCCATAAATACATCCGCCAGATCAGGACGGATGATGCACAGTTCTTGGGTAAGGCCTTCCACAATGGCAATGGCATTCTTGGGGGATGTCCACACGTGCTCATCCAGCTCGTGTGCGTGGTGATGGCTCTCATCGGTGCAATTCTCTGCATCGTGCTCGTGATGGTGATCGGCCTGCATGGAAGCGGTATGTTCTGCTTCCAGCGCGGTCACTGCATCCATCATTCGAAAGGTTCTGGGAGCCTCCTCCCCCATGGATCCAAGAATTTTCTCGATCCAGCTGTCGCTCTCCCCGCCAGTATACACAAAAAGATCGGCATTCTGAATGGCGAGCAGATCTTTGGGAGATGGCTCATAACTATGGCTGTCTGCTCCCGGGGGCAGCAGCATCGTCACCTCTGCCTCTGTACCGGCTACTTGCCGCGCAAAATCGAAACCCGGAAAAACCACTGCTACAATGTGCAGCGGCTCCTCTTCGGCTATACCTGCGATCGGCAGCAGACACAGGCACATCAGCAGGGCGGTCATCTGCAGAAAACAACACGGTCGTTTGTTACTCATTCTACCGTTCCCTTCTTATTGCTTTGGGCGCATTGTTGGCAAAGACCGTACAAAAGAGTACGCCCCTCATCCAGCACAAAACCGTGATGGGCACGGATATGCGCCGTGAAAGCCTCCACCTCGTCGCAATGCAGGTGCTCCATAGCGCCGCAAGCAGCACAGCGAATGTGCAAATGGCTTTCCCTGCAAGGATTGTATTGATATTGTGCAGCTCCGCTGCTGCTTTGCGGGGCATAACGGCGCAAGATACCGGCATCGCAAAGCTTGGTAATGGCACGATATACCGTGGTTTTGCCCACATCCAGCCCCTGCTCCAGCAAATGGCGGTGTGCTTCATCCGCTGTCAGGCACAGATGGGCGCAGCTTTCAAACAGCGTTGCCACCGCTTCCTGTTGTTTGGTTTGATAATTGCCTCGCTGCATTCCACATATTCCTCATCCACAAATCTTGAGTGAAAATGGTTTTCATTTTCAAATTGGTAGTATACACAGATCGCAGCGGCCTGTCAAGAAAACGACAAGAAAAAATGCCGCCCGCAGGCGGCACCAGATAACTTCAGCTTTTTTGTGTAAAACTATTATGGCAGCGGCTGCACGTAATGGTCACCACACCAGAGCCGCGCTTCAGGCGCAACCATGCCTTGCAGCCGGGGCACTTGAAATACTTGTAGATCTTGCGGTTTTTGAAACGGTTTACCGCTTGGGTGCGCTTTTTCTTCTGCCGCTCCATAAAGGCTACATAACGGCGGTTTTCTGCCCGGCGCTTATCCAGCTGGCGGGAAAACATGCGGTAGATGCAAAGAACATAGGCAGCAAAGCCCACAAAATGCAAAAGCATGCTCAATACCGCCAGCAGCGGACGGTTTACAAAGCTGCCCAGAATAGAACTGAGCAGATAACACAGCAACCCAGCCACCAGCAATCCGGTACTCAACTGATCCACACCATTTCGCCCATTCATAAAGGAACGCAATGTTTGTTTTGTTTTCTCCCAAAAGGACATATCCCTTCTCCTTTCCCATCATCAGCAGCCGTAATAGCGACGGCCGCAGCAGCAATTGCACAGCATATTCATCATGCAGCAAGTCATCAGCGGGCTGGAGCAGCAATTGAGACCGCCGATATTGGCCCCACGGTAGCCATAGGCCTGTCCGCCTGCATTCAGTTGTGCCAGCAACTCCCGGTAAGCTGCTTCGTCCGGAGCCATATTGGAGGCAGTGCGGGCATCGTTGAGGGCAGCGATCCGGTTGCCTGCGCCCATGTTGGCACGGGCGCTCCAGTAATACCACGCCGCCTTGCGCTGATCGATCTGCTTAAGTGCGCCAAGCGCATCTACATAGCGCCCTGCCAGCACCATCTGCTCCACATTCTTAAAGATGGGGTCGTTTTCGTAATAGGCGGCAGACTGATAGCTGCGGCTGGTGCTGCCAAACAGATCCTCGAAATTAAAAAACTCAAACCCGCCAAAATCGTAACCGCCTTGCTGACCGGAACGATAGCTGCCGGAGGGACCGGAGCGGTATGCGCCAAAAGGATCGTAGCCGCCGTAGCTGCTATGACCGCCGGAGGAGTTGCCATACCCACCGTAGGAACCATAGCCGCTTTGAGCGCCATACCCGCCCTGCCCCTTGTGCTTGATGAGGAAGGTATAAGCATCGTTTACTTCCTTCATTTTCTTCTCGGCTTCAGGGCTGCCACCATTCAGATCGGGGTGATATTTTTTCGCCATCTTGCGATAGGCGGCTTTGATCTCGTCCTCGCTTGCACCGGGAGAAATACCCAGTACCTCATAAGGATCTCTCATGCTTTCCCTTCTTTCACAACAGCAGGCTTATCCTTATCCCGCCGTTTCTGTAGTGCATGGTAGCGCATCCAGCAGCCGCCATAGAGAATGTTGCGCAGCAGATCCGCATCCTGCACCAAAGGCAATGTTTCAAACGCCTCTGTACATTCAGCGATCAGCATTGTCAGGCTTTGGTGTACAAAAGTCTCATAATCTTCCCGCTGATAGTGCGCCGCCAACGGATTGTAGCGTTTCCAGCGAAGGTCGCCGGGCAGATCATCGTAGGCATCCATCAGGTAGATGAACCGTCCCAATGCCTGCCCCATCCGGGCGAGGGTATCTGCCCAATAGTCGGTCTCTTGATAGCGGTAAACACAGCCCAGCATTTGCGCTGTTGCATTGGCTACCGCATCAAGGCTTTGGTCGCCCGCTTTTTCAAGGGCGCTTACTTCTCTCATGCACTGCTCTATCTCTTGGCACTTTTTGGGGTAACGTTCCCGTACCCGGTCGTAAGCCTTTTGCAAGAGCGCCGCTTCTGCCCGGCTGAATAGGCTATGGTCATCCTGCCAGTTATCGAGGCATTTATGATAGCTCAGCGCCACATTCATATCGGCGCAGTACGCTGCCGTCTCGCTGCAAACATACTGGCAGCCCGCCACAGGGTGCACAAAGCAATGCTCCAAGCCCTGCGTTTCCTGCGGCTCGTAGAGCGACTGCAGCAGAAGATAGAGAAACGTCATATCATAACTAAGGGTGATACGGCTCAGTTTGCCGTGGCGCATACGCAATGTGCGGCATAAACCGCAGTAAAAACTTCTATATCGCTCTCTTCGCTCCTTGGGAAGCGCCTCCTGTGCAAGGGTCACATAGCCAAACATATACGCGCCTTTCTTTTGCTGTTATCAATGCAGTACATCCGCATCCATGGCGCCGTCCTGCTGGTCCACATCCGATGGGGCCGTATAGCGCCCTGCGGCGTTCAGTGCCTGCGCCAGTTCATCACTGGCTGCCTGCAAGTCCCGATCGTTGCTGGTATCCATGGCGTGCTGTACCCGCTTTGCTATGCCATCGATACGTTCCTTATCCGCTATGTTCAGGTGTTTCTTGGCATTCTTGGCTTGGTACAGCAGCTCCTCCGCCGTATTTTGCAGCTCTGCACGCTTTTTGCGCAAGGCATCTTCCTGAGCGTAGCGCTGCGCGTCTTGAACAGCCCGATCGATCTCTTCAGAAGACATATTGGAACTATGGGTAAGCACGATCTCCTGTCGATTACCGGTGCCCAGATCTTTCGCAGACACATGCACGATGCCATTGGTATCGATAAAGAAGGTCACCTCGATCTGCGGTACGCCTCTGGGGGCACGGCGAATGCCTTTGAGCCGGAAACGACCTAAGGTTTTATTGCAACTGGCAATTTCCCGCTCGCCTTGCAAAACGTGGATATCCACCGCCGTTTGAAAATGCGCCGCTGTGGTAAACACTTGGCTGCGCTGTACGGGGAGCATGGTGTTGCGCTCAATGATGCGGGTAAATGCATCGCCCATGGTCTCGATGCCCAGCGACAGGGGCGTTACATCCACCAGCACGATGCCCTTTACCTCACCCTGCATAACGCCGCCTTGCAGGGCTGCGCCCATGGCTACGCACTCGTCGGGGTTGATATCCCGCCCGGGGGCTTTGCCGGTAATGCGCCGCACAGCAGCTTGTACCGCTGGGATACGGGTGGAACCGCCCACCAACAAAACCCGATCCAGATCGGAGGAGGCCAGTCCAGCATCCCGCAAAGCCTGCTCCACCGGACCGGTGGTGGCGCTTACCAGATGTGCAGTCAGCTCGTCAAACTTGGCACGGGTCAGACTTATTTCCAAATGCTTGGCACCGGTGCGGTCAGAATATAAAAATGGCAAGCTTACCGTGGTGGACATCGCAGCGCTCAACTCGATCTTGGCTTTTTCCGCCGCTTCCCGGATGCGCCCCATCGCCGCCTGATCGGTAGAAAGATCGATGTTTTCTTGGCGTTTGAAAGCCTCCAGCAGG
This sequence comes from Candidatus Limiplasma sp., assembly GCA_045538465.1. Classification (GTDB taxonomy): domain Bacteria; phylum Bacillota; class Clostridia; order Christensenellales; family Aristaeellaceae; genus Limiplasma. The sequence goes on from JAZSRK010000042.1 coordinate 44,523, forward strand.
TAGGTGACGATGCAGTTATCAAAATCGTCGCCGCCCAGCCGGTTGTTGCCAGCTGTGGCCAGCACTTCGATCACATCGCTATTGATCTCCAAAATGGATACATCAAAAGTGCCGCCGCCCAAGTCGTATACCATGATCTTTTGGCCATTGCCCTTATCGATCCCATACGCCATGGCTGCAGCCGTGGGCTCGTTGATGATGCGCAGTACATTCAGCCCGGCAATGCGCCCCGCATCTTTGGTCGCTTGGCGCTGGCTATCGCTAAAGTAGGCGGGTACGGTAATGACCGCATCGGTCACACTTTCGCCCAAGTACGCTTCTGCATCCAACTTCAGCTTTTGCAAAATAATGGCGGAGATCTCCTGCGGGGTATAACTTTTCCCGTCGATCTTGGTACGGTTATCCGTACCCATCTCCCGCTTGATGGAAAAAATAGTACGGGAGCTATTAGTAACAGCCTGTCGCTTGGACGCGCTGCCTACGATGCGTTCTCCATCCCTGCTGAAAGCCACCACAGAAGGCGTGGTACGGTGACCCTCAGCATTGGGAATAACAACAGGTTCACCGTTTTCCAAAAAAGCAACGCACGAATTGGTGGTGCCCAAATCGATGCCGATCGTTTTGCCCATAGTCCATCCCTCCTGACCGCGCTAAAAAAACTGGTCATATATATCATACCCAACTTGGGTCAACAATGTAAAGCGTTTGTATGACCAAATCGTAAACTTTCAGCAGTTTTCTAAAGGGTATAGTGCTGCATTTTTACGCAAAACTAACAGAAGGCTGCATGCGGAGGTAAACGATGAATCCCTATCTGATCGGTCTTTTGGTATACATGGTGCTCATATCGCCAGTGAAGCTTTCCCTCAGGATACGGCTGGGGCGCAGAAACAGCCTGATGTTTCGCATGCAGCTATTGGGGCTGCCTTTTTACCACAGCCGCAAAGATGAGGATGGAGGCGATGAGCAGCCCTTGAAGCGCCAGCAAGTGACCCATCAGCTAAAGCAAAACAAGCTGGGTTTGCTCCGTTCCCTGATAACGCTGCAAAGGGGGCAGCGCCTGTTTCGCTTTCTTAAGCTGGAATGGCTATCGGTCTATGTGCATATCTCCCAGCCGGATGCCATGCAAAATGCTCTGTTATTCGGCACCCTTCGCACGCTGGCCGATGTTTCGGGCAGGCTGTTCCGCTACCCCTTGCGCATTCACCTGCGCACCGATTATCAGGCACAGGGGTCGGAAGCGCTGCTGCGATGTATATTCACCCTGCGGCTGGGCAGCCTACTGCCAGCAGCGTTGGTCTGGCTATGGTACAGCATCAGCCGACGCAATGAAAAAAAGCCCTTAAAGGAGGACGACTATGCAGCATCCCATTGACAGTATGATGCAAAAAACCATGGAAAGCATACGCAGCATGGTAGACGTAAACACCGTGGTCGGCGCACCTGTGACCGGCAGCGCAGGCACCACCATCATTCCTATATCCAAAGTGAGCTTTGGGTTTGTAGCAGGCGGCGGGGAATATGCTGCAAACGAAGGACGAGTACGGGTCGTGCCCGAAGATGCATTGCCCTTTGCCGGCGGCACTGGCGCAGGTGTCAGTGTTCAGCCTGTAGGGTTTTTGGTGGTGAATGGCGACAGTGTAAAAATGCTGCCTGCGCAAACCAACGGTGCAGTGGAGCGGGTGGTGGAACTATTGCCCCAGCTGTTGGAGGAGTTCGGCGCTGCGCAGAAAAAAGGCAACAAGAAGGCCTCGTCCTTTCCCTATGCCATGGAGGAGGATGCACTGCAGCCATGAGAAGATGGATCGAGCAAATACGCAGGGTAACGCTGCTTTTATGCTGCACGATCCTTTCCCTGCTAAATACGCAGGCACGGGCAGCGGGAACCGGCGTGAGCACCTCTGCTAAAGCAGCGGTGCTCATTGAGCGCACCACAGGCAACATCTTGCTGTGTGCCAACGAAAACACACCTTTGCCCATGGCCTCCACCACAAAGATCATGACCGCACTTTTGGCGCTAGAACAGGGCAATATGGACGACGTTGTTACCGTTGGGCGAAATGCTTACGGTGTACCAGGCACCAGTATCTATCTATCCGAAGGCGAAACCATCACCCTAAAAGACCTGCTTTATGGTTTGCTATTAGCCAGCGGCAACGATGCTGCCGTTGCCATTGCAGAACACATCGGCGGCGACGTGGACACCTTTTGCCGCATGATGACCCAACGAGCACGGGAGTTGGGCTTGAGCCAAACGGTATTCATCAATCCCCATGGGCTGCCAGCAGCCGGGCACCAAACCACCGCCTACGAGCTGGCGCTGATCGCACGGGAAGCCATGAAGTACCCTCTCTTCCGAGAGATCGTTGCCACCAGAAGAGCCTCCATCCCGTGGGAGGGACGCAGTTATCACCGCATACTGAACAACAAGAACCGCCTGTTAGCCGATTATGAAGGCGCGACCGGCATCAAAACCGGCTACACCAAAGCCGCGGGGCGTTGTTTGGTCTTTGGCGCCAAACAGAACGGCATGGAAGTGATCGGCGTGGTGCTGTGCTGCGGCGATTGGTTTGATGAAGCAGCCCGGCTGATGGATCTGGGGTTTGCCAAATACGAGTTTTTTACTGCGCTGGCCAAGGGCGAAGCCGTGCGCCAACTACCTGTAGAGGATGGCATAGCCGAAACCGTGCCTGTGCTATCTTCGGAGGCATTGGCTGCTCCTCTGCCCAAAGGTTACTTGCCTGCCTTGGTGCTGGAGCTGCCAGAGCGGCTGCCTGCAGGGTTACCGGCAGGCGAGACCGTAGGTACAGCCCAGTTGATGTTGGATGGACAGGTGCTTGCCTCTGTACCGCTGATAACCGGCGCAGCCATTGGCAGGAGAGACTATGGTTACGAGCTGGAACGCTTCTGGCGGCTCTGGCCGATAAAAGCCGAAGAGATGGCGCAGTAGAACGAACGATCTGTTATTGATTGATAAAATACAACCCCACCATGCAAAGGAGCACCCCTGCCACTTTGCGCAGGGTGATCGTTTCTTTGTAGACCAAAGCACCCACCACGATCAGCACGATAGCAAGGGCTACGCTTGCCACCACATTGCCGGTGGAGATATTCCATCCTACTTTGTACATATAGATGGAGCCAGCCTCCAAACCTACAAGAGTTAAACCAAAAACAAAGCTGGACCAGTTTACTTGTTTATATTCCCCAAAAAGGTCGCCCCCCTTGGAGGTGACAAAATACAACACCACGCATAGCAGCAGCCCCACGCCATAGGTCACCGTCAGCGATGCAAAGGGATTGATCCCGGCTGGGGTCGCTTTGGAACATATGTGGTAAAACACGTTGGACAGAACGATGAGCGCAATGGGCCAGTACAGGGTCATAACAGTTTCCTCCTGCTTTCATGGTTTTGAGTGGGTACAAACAAAAAGACAGCCAGGCCTGATAGCCTGACTGTCGGTAGGTGCTCACCCGTAGGCACATCGTACCACAGGATCGCACGTTTTGGCAATGGAAATACCAAGCCGGTACAAAGCCCAGCGGAGTGCGGCATCAATCGAAGGGATACACCATGCCCCAATCGCTGCGCAGCTGATCCATCACTTCCATGATGCGGATGGTTTCGGCGTGGGGCATCTCCGGGCATTCCAAATCGCCGTTTTCCAGCGCACGGATGCAGCTGTACACCTGATACTCGTAACCAGTGATCTGCTCCGGCACATGAATGATGCGGGACGGCTCCGCAGAGGTAGGATCATCATAAAGGGTGATCACTTGCGGGTTGTTGCTGTTATCCACCATCAGGCAGCCTGCGGTGCCGTACACAGCACAGCGGCGGTCGGTGGCACAGTCGGCGCACGCCATCAGCATTGCGGTGCGTCCATCACGGTAATGCAAGGTAATGTTATCACGGCGATCCACGCCGGTATCGAACATGCTAACGCTGCTTTCCATGCGCTCCACATCATCGCCGAAAACCATAGCTGCAAAGTTGAGCACATACACGCCCAGATCCAGCAAGGCACCGCCAGCAAGTTCGGGTTTTACAAGGCGTTCTTTGCTTTCGATGCGGTAGCTCAGATCCGCTGTAAGCATCAACGGTTCACCAATGGCTCCCTGTGCGATCAAGTCGTTGATGATGGTGCGGGAAGGCAGGTAGCGTGTCCAGATGGCTTCGGTAACAAACACTTTCTTTTCCTCTGCCAAAGCCAGCACTTCTTTAGCCTGCCGTGCATTGCCGGTAAAGGCCTTTTCGCACAAAACGGGGCGGCCGTGCTCCACGCACAGCTTTACATGCTCCGCATGATGGGAATGGGGCGTTGCCACATACACCAGCTGCACGCCATCATCCTGCAGCATCTCTTCGTAGGAACCATAAGCCTTCTGGAAGCCTTCTTCCTTGGCAAAAGCAGCAGCGCGCTCCATGTCTCGGGCAGCAACTGCATACAGGCACACAGAACCGTCCCGGGCCGCCATGCCCCACAGGGTTTTGGCCATGGTGCGGGCAATAGCGCCGCAACCGAGAATCGCAACATTCAACATGTACATTTCCTCCTTTAATAGCCGCACACATTACCGCAAGACGGTAAACATGCAAACAGCCAAACGATCGATTGTTTGCTATGAGTATATCACATCTATGACAAAATGAAAATCGGGAAATGCGTAAACTTTCCCGGAAATACGTAAAACTTCCCCGGAGGGCAAAACGCCATCCGGGGAAGTTGCAGACTGTCGAGAAACCCTGGGTGGAGTCGGAGGGTCGCAACCCTCCGACTGTGATCCGAAACCAGCGACATGTATTGCGGCCCAAATCCGATTACATCGGCTTTGGGCTTCGGCGCTGCGGAGCCTTTCAGGCTGTCCTCACGCCTCGGTCGGTTTTACTCACCCTTCCGGTGGTTTTGGAACCCTTGCGTAGCAAGGGATTCCTATCGCCGTTTGCCGCCCGGCGAGCCGTAG
>JAZSRK010000034.1:0-14788 GCA_045538465.1 Candidatus Limiplasma sp.
GTGGCAAATACCTCTTGCTTTGTGCTATACTATTCATGGCGATTGAGTCCTCCGTTAGTTTTGTGGTTTGGCGATTACATTCTAACTGACTCTTTCGCTTTTTTCTATGCCTCCCAGTCTCACATCTATTGTAACGCTACACGGCAGAAAGCAGGCGTGGATGCGGCGATTTCTCTTTCCCAATAAAATGTGGTATACTGACAATGCCTTATAAGCATGTTGATCTCTACGAAAGGAGGTGTCTGCCATGTCCATTTTGAAACACCTTTTGCCATGGCTTGCCCGCCATGGCGCTATGGAAGACGTGCCTGTGCCCGAAGCAGCTGCGCAAAAACCGGTTGCTCAACAGCCCGGTTCCGGCTCTGCCCGCTCCATGGCGTACAAGCCCCATTGCCTCCTTTTGCCCCATACGCCCGATCCCTTCGGCACCATGGCCCCAGTGCTCAGCAAAGAAGCGATGCGCATCTCGCTATCTCTGGCAGAGACCACCTATTCGCTGGATATTACCCCTTGGCTGGCCGCAGGCTGGCAGGATTTTTCCTTTCTGGTGGATGATGTGCTGGAAAGCGGCGGCCAGCCTTACGGCGAGACCGCAGCGGAGGTGAGCACGCCGGGGGATGCCGCCTTTCAGCGCTTGGCCAGCCTGAGCAGGATGCGGCGCGCCCAAAGCGCCCTGCGGGCCCGCAACCCCTTTGTGCAGCTTTTGGCTGCCCTGCGCCAGCGGGAAGCCAGCGATACGATCAAAGCCATGTGCATGGCCTACCCCCTGCCAGCGGGACAGCATCTCATCGCCATCGGCTTTATGGGCACAGGTAAACGCTTCTACGATTGGTTTTCCAACTTCCGCTTCAGCGACGAAGACGGCTTTCATCAAGGGTTTTCCCAGCTGTGCAGCCGCTTTGAAGATGAAATGGACAACATCCTCTTTCCCCAGACTGCTGAGCGTTTGGGACTGAAAAGCCTTTCCCTGCGGGATGTGCTGCACAGCATGTGCTCGCCGGACAGCCCCTTTCGCCTATGGATGGCAGGGCACAGCCAAGGCGGCGCCGTGATGCAGGTATTCACCCACCGGCTTTTGCAGGTATACGGCGTAGAGAAGCGTTTCCTTTGCGGGTACGGTTTCGCCTCCCCCACAGCCGCCTCCGCCAGCCTGACTCAGCGCCCGTGGGAGGCGCCCCTATGGCATATCCAGAACCGGGACGATCTGGTGCCCCGCATCGGTGCCCAGATGCATCTGGGACGCTGCGTGGAATATGTGCCCGATGCAGCCTTTCGCCAAAAGGCCTACCACTACTCCCGCCTTGAAGCCGACGAAGCCTGCCGCCACTGGCTGGAACCCCTGCTCTACCGCATTCGGGATACCGGCGATAACCTGTTACACCTGACCGCACTCATTCTCGCCATCACAGAGGAAAAAGGCGAGGACGCGCTGAATTTACAACAGGACAGGGGACGGGGCTTTTTGCTGGCCGATCGGCTGTACGCTTTTGCAGGCAACACGACCCTCAGCGCCGGTGAAGCGCTGGAAAGCCACTTACGCCGTATGTATCAGGAACTGACCGGGCACCCCATGGACAAGCACCGCCTCCACGTCATCAAGGACGAACTGCGCCCTCATGTGGCTGGCACGCCCCTGCGGCGCATCCTTACCTGCCTGTTCAGCTGCCTTACCCAGCCCCATTTGCTCAACGAGGATGACCTTGCCCAGCCCAAAGCCTACCGGCTGTTGGTGCAGCGCGAGCCCCTCTGCCTGCGCCCCTACCGGTGGACTGTGCGCCCCGGGCATGCCGCGCCTGTACGCCAGATGGCAACGCAATGGTGGATACCCGGCACTCATTGCCAACAAGCCCATAGCAGACCCGGGGCCGCCCAGCGCATCGCCAACGGCAAAGCGCGGCTCAAGCAGCATGCTGCAAAAACCAGACCGTAGTAACGAACCATATGATGCCTCAATGGAGGAGGAGACTCTATGCAGCCCATTTCCCTTACCGCACCCCTTAGCCGAGAGGAGATCCGCTCCCTGCATGCAGGCGACAGCGTATTGCTCAGCGGCACCATCTATACCGCCCGGGATGCCGCCCATGGTCGGCTGTGCGCCGCCTTGGCGGAGGGCAAGCCCCTGCCGCTGGATCTGAAAGAGCAGACCATTTTCTATGCCGGGCCCACCCCGCCCCCACCGGGCAAGCCCACCGGCGCCATCGGCCCCACCACATCTGTGCGCATGGATGCCTATACGCCCCAGCTTTTGCAATACGGCGTAAATGCCCTGATCGGCAAAGGCGACCGTACCCAGCCGGTGTGCGAAGCTTTGCAGGCATGCGGCGCTGTTTACTTTGCCGCCATCGGCGGCTGCGCTGCGTACATGGCTGCCTGTGTGGAAAGCTGCGAAGTTGTTGCCTACGACGATCTGGGCACCGAAAGCATCAAACGCTTGTTGGTGCGCGATATGCCCCTGACCGTAGCGGTGGATAGCCACGGCGGCAATGCCTACGCCGACGGCCTGGCAGCCTATCAGGCGCAGGCAGCTAAGGCATAACGCCGATAGGGCAGGTTTTTGGAAGGAGGAACCATCTTGCAGGAGAAAAACCTGAAGCTGGGAAGCATCATTCTGGCAGTATGTTTGCTGATCGGCGGCATTGCCACCGCTGTGCAGCTGCCTAAAAACAATGCGCTCAAACGCACCTTGACCATCGAGACCGCTGCCACCCCCACCCCGACAGCGGATGTAAGCAGCATGATGGCCGTTACCCTGCCCCCGGGCGTGACCCCCAAGCCCACCGTGATGCTGCTGAAACCCGGCGTGCAAGGCGACGAGGTGACCAAGCTGCAAAACCGGCTCAAGGAGCTGGGGTACTATACCGGCGAGGTGGATGGGCAGTACGGCCCCGGCACCCAGCAAGCGGTATTGCTGTTTCAAGCGCAGCACGGGCTGGATGAGGACGGCATCGCAGGCGAGACCACCCGCAACATGCTGTACGGCACCAACGCGCAAACCTACATCCCCACCCCCGCCCCCACGGAGACCCCCTCCGCCCTGAATAAGGGCGCAGAGGGGGATTCTGTTCATCAGATGCAAGAGCGCCTTACCGAACTGGGCTACTATACCGGCGAATGTGACGGCGATTACGGCCCCGGCACCCAGCAGGCGGTGCGCCTGTTCCAGCGCCAGCACGGGCTGGAGGTGGACGGCGCAGCAGGGGAGATAACCTTGAGCCTGCTCTACAGCGACAAAGCCCAGCCCATGGAGGCTGCCCCCACCCTCGACCCCGAAGCCGAGCCTTTGCTGGTGAACCGCACCCATGCCTTGGCGGAGGATTATGTGCCCCCCTATCTGGTGCTTTTGCGGGATGCTTTGCCTGAAGAAGTCGTGCATGTAAAGGGCAGCGAGATCGAGGGCGAACCCACGGCCGTAGCCGCGCTGGAGACCATGTTTCGAGCTGCACGAGCCGACGGCGTGGACGATTGGCAGATCTCTGCCGGGTACCGCAGCGTCAAATACCAGCAGACCCTGTTCAACAACAAGGTAGCCGATTACCGCAGCCAAGGCATGAGCGGCGACAAAGCCCGCTCTGCGGCCCGAAAGACCGTTGCCGACCCTGGCACCAGCGAGCACCACACCGGTCTGGCTTTCGATATCACCACCCCCGGCAAGACCTTTATGGGCACGCCCCAGCAAAAATGGCTCCATGAGCACTGCTGGGAGTACGGCTTCATCATTCGCTACCCGGAGGGCAAGGAAGACTTGACCGGCTTTGTGGCAGAATGCTGGCACATCCGCTATGTAGGAACGACCCATGCCCTCGCCATGCGCGATTCGGGGCAGTGCTTGGAGGAATATTTGGGCGAGGTGGAATGAGCCGTTTTTTGCAATCTCATTTACACCTATGTTATAATGGGCGTACTTTCATAAGGAGGAAAGCAACATGGTTGCGTTTATTTGTCTCTTCATTCCCGCCGTGTTGGCGATGTGGCTGTACGAAACCCTGTCTAAGCAAAAATTGCAGCGCAGAGAATGGTTTTACCGCTACAGCGGCTATCTGCTCTTCATCAATCTGGGGGCGTTTCTTGTAAAGCGCATCGTACTGCAAAACGATGCCTTTCCCCTTTATGAGCTGATGACCGACATGCCCCCCAGCACTGCCATCAATTATTTGGTCATGGTGCTGCCCATCGCCATTGCTTTGGTGGTGGCAGAAGTCGTCTGCAAGCGCATTTTTTGCTTTCGCTTTGGCGAGGTGCCTTCCCGCACGCAAAAGAGACCCAAGTGGCTGAGCATCCTATTGACGGTGCTGTGCATTCTTGGCTTCTTTCTTTGCTTTCTGGCGTTTTTTTCTGCAAGATGGTACATTAAGAAATATGGCGATATCGGCTTTGATTCCATCCTGTTCACCTTCCTGTCCGATCTGAACGGGCTGCAAAGCGGGCTCATCTCCAGCTACATCAAGGTGGGGCTTTTGCCTGCGGTGGTTCTTACCGCCATCGTTAGCTTTTACATGCTGTACACCCCCAAAAAGAGCGTACAGGTCTCCTGCTTTGGCAAAAAATTCGTTACCCTCTTCCCCCTCAAAAAGACGCTGAAGATCCTCCTTTCCATTTTGCTGTGCATTGCTTTGGTGTTTACCGCCGCTTGGCAGGTGGAGCTGATCAACTACCTGAAATTTAAAAGCAAGACCGGCACCCTATACGAGGATCATTATGTGGAGCCCAGCAGCGTGGATATCCAGTTCCCTGCCAAGAAGATGAATGTGATCCACATCATGCTGGAATCCATGGAGACCTCCTTCTTTGCCAAGGCAGACGGCGGCGCGCTGGAATACAACGTTATGCCGGAATTGTTCTCTTTGGCTCAGAACAACATCAACTTTTCCCACACCAGCGGCGTAGGCGGCTTTCCTTCCGTCCCCGGCAGCCGCTACACCAGCGCAGCCATGGTCAGCCTGACCTCCGGCACGCCTTTTTTCCCGCCGGTGGGCATCGACCCGATGGAATACGGCGCAGACCAGTACTTGCCCGGTCTGACCACCATGATGGACATCCTCCATGCCAACGGCTACGATCAGACCCTGATGGTAGGCTCCAATGCTTCCTACGGCGGCAGAAAGACCTATTACCTGAACCACGGCGTAGACCGGGTGTACGAAATTGATACCGCACGCGCCGAAGGCGTTGTACCAGCTGATTATTCCGCATGGTGGGGCATGGAGGATGAGCATGTGTTTGAATATGCCAAGCGCAAGCTGCCAGAGATCGCAGCCAGCGGCAAGCCCTTCTCCTTTACCATGCTGACCACCGATACCCACCATATCGGCGGCTACGTTTGCAACCTTTGCGGCACCCATTATCAGGAGCAGTACGAGAATGTATACGCTTGCTCCAGCGCTCAGGTAAACGATTTTCTGGAATGGCTGAAAACGCAGGATTTTTATGAGAACACCGTGATCGTGATCACCGGCGACCACCTGAGCATGGATAACGGATACTTTGAACGCAATGTAGACAGCAATTATGACCGCAGGGTGTACAATTGCTTCATCAATTCCTGCATCGATACCGAGTACGACAAAAACCGCTCCTTTTCTGCGCTGGATATGATGCCCACCATTCTGGCCGCCATGGGCTGCACCTTCGAAGGCGACCGGCTGGGGCTTGGCACCAACCTATTCTCCGGCAAGCCCACCATGATCGAAGAATTAGGCGCAGATGTTTTCGACCGGAAGGTCTGCGAAGTATCGGATTACTACACAAAGAACTTCTATTTTGACCGCTGAGTTTTTGCGGAAGTGTAACGGGTCTGCCGCCCAATTGCGCAGACCCGTTTTTGTTGCCATTTTGCATAATCACTACATACCAGCTTAATAGGAATATGCATCGTTTCCAAATGAAAAGCACCGATAGTTCTCCTCTACGATCAACATCACCTTCTGTATACAATCGCCATTTTTATGCATTCATTCGCCATTTATGCACCCATGTTCTGCCTTTTTATTTCTTAGCGATGGGTCGTGATCGCATTTTCCTACAACAAAACAGCTGCAAACTTCTTGTGCATGCATAGTAGCACTATGTATGTCACTATACATGTAAACTTTCTCTTATACAACAGGCACGCTCGCACGCGTGCATCAACCGGCGCAAACTATGTTATTTTACCAGATTTCCTTAAAACCCATGCCCCCGCAAAAAACTTTTTGAATATTTATGCAAAAACCCCTTGACAGGATGCATGGGCAGCAGTATACTATGCACGTTCCCAAGAGGAACCAACTCAGTTACCAATTATAAGGAGGATATAATCATGAAGAAATTTGTTGCTATGATCGCCGCTCTGGTGCTGGCACTGAGCTGCACCGCTGCTCTGGCCGAGACCATCATCGTTGCTACCAACCCCGAGTATCCCCCCTTCGAGTATGTTGAAGGCGAAGCCACCGTTGGCTACGACATCGACATGTGGGATGCCATCGCCAAGAAGGCCGGTCTGGAATATGTGATCGAGCCCATGGCTTTCGACGCTGTTGTGAGCGCCGTTGCTACCAACCCCAACACCATCGGCCTCTCCGGTATCTCCATCACCGAAGAGCGCAAGATGAGCGTTAACTTCTCCGAAGGCTACATCAACGCCGGTCTGGTCGTTATCGTCAAGGCCGACAGCGGCTACGAGACCGCCGACCAGCTGGCCGGTAAGGTGATCGGCGTGCAGCAGGGCACCACCAGCGACTTCGCCGCTGAAGAGATCACCGGTATGGACAACGTTGCCCGCTTCAACACCTTCCTGAATGCTGTTATGGAACTGTCTCAGGGCAAGATCGACGCCGTCATCATCGACAAGCCCGTTGGTCAGGCCATCATGGCTTCCCTGAACGACCCCACCTTGGTAATGGTAGACATGGGTCTGCAGGCTGACTGGTACGGCATCGCCGTAAACAAGGACAACCCCGAACTGCTGGTAAAGATCAACACCGCTATTGCCGAACTGCAGGACGAAGGTTTCTTCGACGAGCTGGCTGTTAAGTACTTCAGCGGCGACGCTGAGGAAGCTCCCGCCGAGGAAGCTGCTGCTGAATAATCACCGGCAAAATACCGGACGATCGCCGTAGAGAGCTTAGCTCTCTACGGCATTTGTGCGATTATTGAACCCCTACCTACCCATGCAGGAGGACATCCCCTTGAACGAAATTTCCATCTTTGAGCAGTGGTGGCAAGCCATTCAGCCTGCCATTGAAAGCAACACGCTCAATTTCTGGCAAACCATTTACAAAGAAATTTACATGAACCTCATCTCCGGCGACCGCTGGCTTTTGTACCTGAAAGGTCTTGGCGTAACGCTGCAAGTCTCCTTCTTTGCCATCCTGGTGGGCGTGGTGCTGGGCACCCTGCTGGCCATTTTGCGCCTGCCGCAGGTGCAGAACGTATCTGCCCGTGGCAAAGGCTTTTTGGCCAACGTAGGCGTAGTGGTGGTCAAAGCGCTAAGCAAATTCGCCGGGCTGTACATCAACCTGATCCGCGGTACGCCGCTTCTTTTGCAGGTATTGATCATCAACTTCGGTATCTTTGGTTCCATCCGTATTGATAAGGTCATCATCGGCGTTATTGCCTGCGGTCTCAACAGCGCTGCCTATGTGGCAGAGATCGTCCGCGGCGGCATTATGTCTGTGGAGAAGGGTCAGACCGAAGCCGGCCGCTCCTTGGGTCTGAGCAGCCTGCGCACCATGATCTACATCATCCTGCCCCAGGCCGCCAAGAGCGCCCTGCCTGCCATGTGCAACGAGTTTATCTCCCTCATCAAGGAGACCTCCATCCTGTCCTACATCGCTCTCACCGAGCTGACCAAGGCTGGCGACTACATCCGCTCCCGCACCTACAGCGCCTTTACCCCCTACATCGTATCCGGTGCGCTGTACCTTGCCGTGGTGCTGACGCTCACTTGGCTCATCGGTAAGCTGGAAAGGAGGCTGCGCAACAGTGATCATTGATAACATCATCTCCGTTAAAGGGCTGGAAAAACACTTCAACAAAGGCGAGCTAAAGGCTCTCCGCGGCGTGGATGCCGACATTCGTCGGGGCGAAGTAGTGGTCGTGATCGGCCCTTCCGGCTCCGGTAAATCCACCTTTCTGCGCTGCCTGAACCTACTGGAGGAGCCCACCGCCGGTACCGTTACCGTGGAAGGCACCGACATTACCGACCCCAAGGTAAACATCAACCGTCACCGGGAAAAGATGGGCATGGTGTTCCAGCACTTCAACCTGTTCCCCCACATGACCATTCTGCGCAACATGACCCTTGCGCCCATGAAGATCCTTAAAAAGAGCAAGGCCCAAGCCGAGGAGAAAGCCATGCAGCTTTTGGCTCGTGTTGGTCTGGCCGACCGTGCCAATGCCTACCCCAGCCAGCTTTCCGGCGGCCAGAAGCAGCGTATCGCCATCGTGCGTGCCCTGTGCATGGAGCCGCAGGTCATGCTCTTTGACGAGCCCACCTCCGCCCTCGACCCTGAAATGGTCGGCGAAGTGCTGGATGTTATGAAGCAGCTGGCTCACGAGGGCATGACCATGGTGGTGGTCACCCACGAAATGGGCTTTGCCCGCGAAGTGGCCGACCGCGTGCTGTTTATGGATGAAGGCGTTATCGTGGAGGAAGGCACTCCCGAGCAGATCTTCTCCGACCCCCAGAACCCCAGAACGAAAGATTTCTTGAATAAAGTACTTTGATGCTGCTTGCGGCATATGCATAGTGAGAAATACCGCCTTGGCGCAGTGTATGCTGTGCTGAGGCGGTATTTTTTGAATATGGGGTGGGGAAGAATGATGCATTTGCCGCCCTATATTCCCTATCTGCCAACCCCACATCCAAATCTCTCCCCCATTTTCCCCTTGACAAAGCCCCACCCTGTCCTTACAATGGTTATCAAACAATGTTACTAAACATATTTTCTCATCCCCGGAAGGAGCGAAACCATTGTGAAAAAGATCCTTTGCCTATTGCTGACTTTGGCTCTGCTGCTGCCCTGCGCCAGCTTGGCCGAGAACGAACTGTACAGCTATCAATCCGACTTTTCTGCTGATACCGACGGCTGGTATGCCCGTTCCACCGGCGGCGCTGTGCTCGCGATCGCCGACGGCGCACTGTCCATTACCGGACGCGACCAGGACTGGCACAGCCCCGGGCGTGATTTTCCTCTGGAAAACACCGCTGAGTACCAGCTGAGCGTACAGGTATATCAAGACACTGCCGACTCTGTGCCCATGATGATCTCCATCGCCCACAAGACTTCGGATGGTGCGGAGACCTACGAAAACCTTGCCTTTGCCACTGTGCCCAAGGGACAGTGGACCACCCTCAGCGGCAAGTACAAGGCTGGCGACTTTACCACCTATGTGCTTTATGTTGAGACCAGCGGCGCTGCCGATCTGAGCTACAGCATGAAGGATTTTTCCGTTACCCAGCTCACCGCCGCCGTTGAGCAGCCCAAAGCAGCGGAACCCGCCCAGCTGATCGACCCCCTCACCTTACCTGCCCTGAAGGATGTCTATGCCGACCATTTCGACGTGGGCTGCGCCATCAACGATTGGGATGCCGCCAACCCTGCGCGCATGGATATCTACGCCGCTCAGTACAATATCTTCACCCACGAAAACTCCTTCAAGCCCGACAGTGTGCTGGATGTAGCGGCTTCCCGCAAGCTTGCGCAGGATGATCCTACCGCCGTTGCTGTCAACATCAGCAAGGCTGCGCCTCTTCTCAAGTACTGCATGGATAACGGCATCAAGCTGCACGGCCATGTGCTGGTATGGCACAACCAGACCCCCGAAGCCTTCTTCCACGAGAACTACAACACCTCCGAGCCCTACGTGAGCCGGGAAGTGATGCTGGGCCGCTTGGAGAACTACATCAAAGCTGTGCTGACCACCGTGCAGACCCAGTACCCCGGCGTTGTTGTCAGCTGGGATGTGGTAAATGAGGCTGTCGCCGATAGCTCTACTGCTCTGCGCCGTTCCAATTGGACCAATGTGGTAGGCGACGATTTTGTCAACCATGCCTTCGCCTTCGCCCGCAAGTATGCCGACCCCGGCGTTCTGCTTTTCTACAACGATTACTCCACTCCCTACGAGCCCAAGCTGACCGGCATTTGCAACCTGCTGGATAGCCTGATCGCCGATGGCAACATCGACGGCTACGGCTTCCAATGCCACTACCAGCTAAACAGCCCCAGCTACAGCCAGCTGACCAATGCTTTTGACCGCATTGCCGGCAAAGGACTTCTGTTGCGCGTAAGCGAGCTGGATATCACCATTCCCAACACTTTGGATACCTCTCTGCAAAGCCAGGCCGAGCGCTACAAGCGCCTGTTCGATATCTTTATGCGCTATCCCGACCAGCTGATCGCCGTACAGCTCTGGGGCACATCGGATGATCGCAGCTGGAAGAGCAGCGAGCATCCCCTCTTGTTCGATAAGAATCTGCAGCCCAAGCCCGCCTTCTGGGCCCTGACCGACCCAACTCAGCTGCCCGGCAGCGACCAGCCTCAGCCTGAGAAAACGCCCGCATCTTTGCCTGTTGCCAAGGCGGTGTATGGTTTCGATCAGCTCACCAATGCTCCTGAGATCTCCATGCTGGCCTCTCTCAGCGCCGATCATTCCGAAGGCGGCACGGTAGCCGCCACTGCCAAAGCTGCTTGGGATGAGACCAACCTCTATGTGCAGGTCATGGTCACAGACCCGTGGCTGAGCGCAGCTTCCCCCAACAGCTATGAGCAGGACAGCGTAGAACTGTTTGTGGATGAAGCCAACGACCGCTCTGTTGCCTACGATGCCAACGACCACCACTACCGAGTAAACTATCAGGGACAGCTGACCATCGACGCTGGCTTTGATACCATCGCCGCCGAAGTAACTGCCACCGATACCGGCTACACTGTGCTCTTTACCATGCCCTTTACCACTGAAGTAAAGGCCGGCGACCAGCTGGGCTTTGACCTTCGCTTGAACAATGCCGGTAAGGACGGCGTGCGCCGCTTGCTCAACTTCTGCGATGCCAGCGATACCGGCTGGAACGATCCCAGCGTATTTGGTCTGCTGGAACTGAGCAAGTAATTTCCCCGCTTTCTTCTGCCTTGCGGAGCCTTTTCCCTCCCTCCTGTCTCAACGGAACATCATGACAAAGCTTCCGTTTTCCGCTTGGCAGATCCCCCTCCGCTGCGTAGCTCTCCAAGCGCAGCGGAGACCCTTTCGAGACCCGCCTTGTGCAATGGGCGTTGCATTGTGCAAGGCGGGTCTGTTTTTTGTATGCGCTACACCCCTTCTTGCCTCTCCCTCTGGGAGAGGTGGCTGAGCGCAGCGAAGCCGGAGAGGGTTCCCCTTTGCACAATACCCTCTCAGTCAGGCTTCGCCTGACAGCTCTCCCAGAGGGAGAGCCAAGGGATGGTCGCCAGCCCTGTTTGCCATTCCTTTAGCAGACCACTGGGCACACTTCACCCCTACTAGCCTCTCCCTCTGGGAGAGGTGGCTGAGCGCAGCGAAGACGGAGAGGGTTCCCCTTTGCACAATACCCTCTCAGTCAGGCTTCGCCTGACAGCTCTCCCAGAGGGAGAGCCAAGGGGGAGGGGCGCTACCCTGTCGCAACACAAAAAACCATCCCCATGCACAAAGCATAGGGATGGTCAACCATCTCTCAAACGCCCATCCGGCAAACTATCTTTTTCAAAGCCAAGCCATCAAGCACTCATCCAGAGACCCTTATTCCTTACCCCCTGTATACAACCAAGAGCGCAACTTACGGCTCAAACCAACAAAATCAAGCGGCTTTTGCAAGATAACATTCATAGCTCTATCTTCCTCCGGCTCCACCGCCTCCATACCCGCTTGCATGCCCAGTATGAACACGCTGGAACTATCCCGCCGGGGCAGATCGCGAATGGTTACCGAAGCCTCCCCGCCGGACATCTCCGGCAGCTTCAGATCGGTGATGATCGCCTGATAAAACGCCGGTGGAGAGGCAAGAAAACGATCCAGCAATTGCTGCCCGCTCTGCACCAAGTCCACATGGGCACCTTCGTTGGAAAGAACGCTTAAGAGCAATTGGGCTGTAACGGGATTCTCCTCCGCCGCCAGAATATTCACGCCTGAAAGAAGCCCATCACCGCTATATGCGCCGCTTTTCATGCTCATTGTATGCAAAAGCTCTGCCCGCTGTACCGGCAAATGCACCACAAAGCGCATACCTCCGCTGGGACGCTGGTGTACGCCCATCTCGCCGCCCATGGCATCCACGATCTTTTTACCGGTCATCAAGCGTAAGCCAAGCACCCGTTCTGAATCTCTGCGAGGCTTCTCAGAAATACGCCGGATGAACTGACGGCTCATCATAGCGCCATCATCGCCGATCGATGTGACCAGCACCCACTGATCCTTCCCTTCCTGCACCCTTTCCACCTCAAAGGAAAGCTCCATCCGTCTGCCGCTTTCTGTGCGGCTGATGGCATTCTCGATCAGCACGAAACAAATATAGCGATAACATGCTTCATCCAGCATAACGATGAGATTTTCCTTGTCCGGTCTACGCACCTCTAACTGTATGCTGCGCACATCCGTGCGCTGGGACACGCTCTCGATCAAGCGATCCAGCACCTCAGACAACCGTACCGGCACAGGATCCAATGTGAATGTCTGATCGTCTAATTGACTCATGATCTCGGTTTCAGATGCCAGCTCGCTCAGCCGCGCACCAGCCATACCCAAGGCCTGCTGTGCATCAGCTCGATCAAGACGCGAACCGCCTGCTGCAACACCTTGCAAGCTTTGCATCGGCCTGCGGATGCTGCTGGTCATACTGCGAATGTAATCGTTACGGGCATTCACTTGTAAAACAGACGTTTGCAGCCTGTTCCATACCCACAAGGCCAAACCGCCCAGCAGCAATAGCCCGGCAAAAGCTGTCGAACCAACGGCCACGATCTTCTGCCGAGCATCCGATTCCAGTTTGGCCACAGCCGTCTCACCTACCGCAGGCATGGCGATGGCTTGAAACCGCTCCGGACGAATACTGCCAATGGCCTTATTCAAAAGCGGAGTCAACCGAAAACTTGACTGCCGGGATACTGCAATACTCAGCGAAGAACCGTATTCATCCACCGTATCATACACAAGCTCTCGGTTATCCAGCTCGTAAAGGGTCAACTCGGCTACGCTGCTGCGGATCAGCGCTCCATCCGCCTGCCCATCCAACACCGCCTGTACACATTCTTTCTCATCTGCAAATAGAAGCAGTTGGTAGCCGCCATCCCGCCGGATGCAATAGGAAACGTAGCTATCGCTTACCACAGCCACTTTTTTGATCTGTTGGGCATCTGGCTTGTGCACCATACGGTAACCATCCACCAAATAAGGCACTGTGCGCCTTACCTGATGATGCTGTGTCCACTCAAAATCGCTGTCAAACGCCAGCATGATATCGGCTTTGCCAGTTTTCAAGGCAGAGATCGCCTTGGCTTCATCCTCCCATGGTTGATAAGTAAAACGAAGCCCCGTTTTAGCGCTCAATTCTGCCAGCACCATCCCCACCGCTGGTATAGGCTGGCTATTATTCAGCATATCGCGCTTCAATACCGCTACCACGATCTCCTTACCTTCGCCGATATACGCCAATTCTTCGCCGGTAAGGGCGGGGTATGCGTTATCATCCACCACCAGAAAATCGGCATGGAGATTCGGCAGCAAAACCGGGCTGATGGAATGCAGATCCCGTATCGCATTCTCTGTCTCTTGGAGCAATGCGGTATCTTGCCCGGCAGGCAGCACACAGTACAGATCCTGCTCCGTTACTTCCCCGATCTGCCGAAGACCGGTAATGCCCATATCAGTTTCCATTACTGCTGCATCGGCCTCGCCGTTTGCCAAAGCCGCCAGCATTTGCTGGTGGCTATCCAGCACGATCACGGTGGCCGCTACGCCTTTTTCAGCCAGCAATTCTTCCATCTGGCCAGCTGTATCCTCGTAGCATACGGCTATCGTCTTACCGTTCAGTTTTTGATAATCGCCATAGCCCAGCGGGCTTTCGGGCAATACCACCAGCACCTTGGGCGAGGAAATGACGCTCTCTGTACCGTAGGTAAGCTCTGCGGCGCAAGGCAATGTCTTTGGCGCACCCACCAACAGATCGATCTGACCAGACGCAAACAATTTCATGCAGTTTTCCGGCTCTACTTTTACAAAGGCATACTGACGGTCGGTCATCTGCGCGCATTCCATCATCAGGCTATAAATATAGCCGCTTTGCTGCCCATCGGGCGACAAGCTGTAGAAACCGCTATAATCCAAATAGCCGATGCGAACGACCTTAGCTGCCTGTGCACACAATGGCAGACAGACTGCCAGCAACACAGCCGCCAGCCTCAGCCAAATTTTTCTGCTTCGGTCGTTTCTCATCGGTGAGCCTCCTAACCTTATGAGCACAAAACGCTTTACAAAGATGCAAAAAACCGCCTCCCTGCGATGTATCCGCAGGGATGGTTTCCTATGGGTCATTATCGTTATTTATAGTATATCATAAACCGACAATGGGCACAACCAGCATTATCCAACAAGCATTACATTACAGATAAGAGAAGCGGCAGAGAGGATCGTGCTCTCTGCCGCTCAAACTGTCGATAAACCTAGGGAGGTATCGGAGGGTCGCAACCCTCCGATTCTAGTTCCGAAACCAGCGACATGTATTGCGGCCCAAATCCGATTACATCGGCTTTGGGCTTCGGCGCTGCGGAGCCTTTCAGGCTGTCCTCACGCCTCGGTTCGTTTTACT
>JAZSRK010000112.1:0-51899 GCA_045538465.1 Candidatus Limiplasma sp.
AGCAATGGAGCTCTACAGATAGATCGCTTCGATTGTACATCTATTTTTTCTAGCCCACAATTTGGTGGGTTTATTTTCTGCACCCTTTTTTCGATGGTGTCTCTGCAAAAAGGGGCTTGACAAACATTAGCTGGATTTGTCGAGCAGGCCCAAAGCCCACTTTCCCTTGTTAGGTGAGGGCGCAATTATACGCACGGTACCCGTGCATTGCGTATATTGGCGCACCATATGCAAACGAGCACCCGGCATGTTCACCGGATGCTCGTCTTTTCTCATTGTGGGATAAATTGTTCCTTAACAGTTCTCCCACCATCGGCAGCCTGTTTTTCCACATGCTCATCTTCTACTTGCCACAGCCCTATATACCTGTTATAATCATTCTGCGTACAAATGTTCGCTTTTGAATTTAAACGAAGGGCAGCGATCGCCATATGAATTTGGATCAACTGATCACCACGCTGAAGCAGGATAAATCCTTTATGGATTGCGTTACGGAATGGCGTACCCTGCCTGCGACAGACGGACAGTATATCGACTTTCCGCCGGAGATGGATGAACGCATCAAAGCAGTGCTGCGCAGACGAGGCATCCACCGGCTGTACACCCATCAGGCAGAGTGCTATCAGTTGGCTGCCCAAGGCAAAGATTTTGTGGTGGTCACCCCTACGGCTAGCGGCAAGACCATGTGCTATAATCTGCCTGTGGTTTCTTCTATTTTAGAAAACCCCGATTCCCGTGCGCTGTACCTCTTTCCCACCAAAGCGCTGTCAGCCGACCAGGTAAGTGGTCTATACAGCATGATCGAAGAATTGGGCGTAGATATCAAGGCCTATACTTATGACGGTGATACGCAGGGAGCAGCCCGTAAAGCCATCCGGCAGGCGGGGCATATCGTGGTCACCAACCCGGATATGCTCCACGCGAACATTCTGCCCCACCATACCAAATGGGTAAAACTGTTCGAAAACCTGAAATACATCGTTATCGACGAGATCCATACCTACCGCGGCATTTTTGGCAGTCATCTGGCCAATGTGCTGCGCCGTTTGATGCGCCTTTGCGCCTTTTACGGCAGCCATCCGCAGTTTATTCTGTGCAGCGCCACCATTGCCAACCCTGCCGAGCTGGCTTGCGCCCTAACCGCACGAAGCGTCGAGGCGGTCACCAACAACGGTGCGCCTATGGGCGAACGACATTTTGTGTTCTACAATCCTCCCGTAGTCAACAAACCGCTGGGGATCCGCAGAGGTGTGGTGCCGGAAGTGCGCAAGGTATCCGAAAAGCTATTGAGCAACGGCATCCCTACGATCGTGTTTTGCAAAAGTAGAATACAAGTCGAGATCATGACCCGCTACATGAAGGACTGCATCAAGGACGCCTATGGTTTTTCCGGCAGGGTGCGAGGATATCGCGGCGGCTACCTGCCCGGAGAGAGGCACGAGATCGAGCGCGGCCTTCGCGCCGGAGAAGTAGACATGGTCATCTCTACCAATGCGCTGGAGCTTGGTATCGATATCGGCTCCCTGTCTGCCTGCGTGCTGTGCGGCTATCCCGGCACCATTGCCAGCACATGGCAGCAAGCAGGCCGTGCCGGCCGCCGCAAGGATACAGCTTTGACGATCATGGTAGCCTCCTCGGCTGCACTAGATCAGTACATTATCGAAAACCCAGATTATTTCTTTAACGCATCGCCGGAACACGCCTTGGTACAGCCGGATAATCTGTACATTCTCACTTCTCACCTCAAATGCTCTGCCTACGAACTGCCCTTTGAAGAAGGCGAGACCTTTGGTAATGTACAGGATACGGATCAATTCTTGGAATACCTGACAGAGAACAACATTCTGCGCCATTTGGATGGTAAATACTATTGGATGGAGGAGGAACTGCCCTCTGGAGAAATCAGCCTGCGCAGCGCCACCTCTGAAAACTATATCATCATCGACGTTACCAACCCTGCACATCATCGGGTCATTGGCGAGATGGATCGTTTTACCGTACCCATGCTTTTGCACGAAAACGCCATCTATATGCACGAAGCGCGGCAATATCAAGTGGAAAAGCTGGATTACGATGCTTGCAAGGCCTATATCCGCGCGGTGGATGTGGACTATTACACCGATGCCGACCTGAACGTGAGCCTGCACATATTGGATGATCTGGAGCACAAACAGCTGCCCAACGATGTTACGCTCACCCTTGGCGAATTACGCGTGAGCACCATCGTTAAGATCTTTAAAAAAATGAAACTGGATACCCACGAGAACCTTGGCTTTGGTGTGGTTCGTCTGCCCCAGACAGACATGCACACCACCGGTATGTGGTGGACGGTGCCCGATTCTCTCGCAGCCAAGTTTTCCAACGACGATCTGCAGGGTGCTTTGGTAGCCATCAGCAATCTGCTTGGTATCGTTGCGCCACTGTATCTGATGTGCGCCCCCAGAGATGTACGGGTGGTGTATCAGGTAAAAGCACCCATCACTGACAAACCCACCATTTTTCTATACGATTCCTACCCCGGCGGCGTGGGACTCAGCGAAAAAGCCTTCCAAATGCAGGATCTGCTTTTGGAGGAAGCCTTAAAGGTAGCCCTGTGCTGCAATTGCGAACAGGGTTGCCCTGCTTGCGCCGGCCCCCCTGCTGAGATCGGCGAAGGCGGCAAACAGCATGCCATCGCTGTATTAAAGGAGTTGCTTTCCTGATGGCCGGTCTGCTCAACAAGCTTCGTATGATGGATACCGCCGGTAAAAAGCCCGCAGCATCGCAAGAAGTTCAGCCCAAACCTGAAGTCGCGCTCTACCACAAAGAGCATCTGTACCCGATTTCCACCTTTTGCGACCGCAGGCATGCCACACCCGACATTCTGCAAAAGGTATTCGAATGCAGCTTTCCAGATAAGCTTACGCCGGAAGACGTTCTCTTTCTCGATACCGAAACCACCGGTCTCTCCGGTGGCGTGGGCACGGTCGCATTTCAAATCGGGCTTGGGTATTTTACCCGAGTGGGTTTTGTTGTAGAACAGTTTTTGATGCACGACTACCCGCAGGAAGCCGAAATGCTTCGCCAGCTCGCCGCTCGTATGCAGCGTTTTTCCGTTATTTGCACATTTAACGGCAAAAGTTTCGATGTACCCTTGCTGCGCAGCCGTTTGGTAATGAACCGCATGAGAGAAGACTGCATTCCTTCCGTTCACGCCGATGTGCTCTACCCCGCCCGCCGTCTATGGAAGCTGCGTCTTCGGCAATGTACGCTTGGCAGGTTAGAAAACCAGCTGCTAGGCGTGGAACGGGATGACGATCTACCGGGAGCCGAAGTGCCCCAAGCCTATTTTCAGTACTTAAAAGACCGCGATTTTTCCACCATGGAGAAGGTGCTGGAACATAACCGGCAAGATATCGTCAGCCTTGCCCAGTTGTATTTTGAATTGTGCCGCCTGATGGCAAAACCAGAGGAGATCCACCACAAGGAAGATCTTCTGTCGCTGGCTCGTATGTGCGAGCGCAGCGGCGATACCCAGCGATCCAGCAAATGCTATCGGATGTGTGCAAAAGGCCAGACCCGTGCAGAAGCCTTTCGCGCCCTTTCTGTACAAGCCAAACGGCAAGGGCATACCGATGCTGCCATCAAACTCTGTACCGCCATGCTCAACCGCGGCGATGATCCCATCTATGCCTACGAAGCTTTAGCAAAGATGAACGAACACCAACTCAAAAAGCCGGAGCAAGCGCTGCATTACACCCGGCAAGCACTATTGTTGCTTGCCGAGCCTACCCTAACAAAAGATGAAAAACTGCAAGTGAAGCAACAGGAGCTGAAAGAGCGTTATAAACGCCTTAGACAGAAGATCGCCAAAACAACACAGACTTAACTGCAAGCATGTTTTTATCATCTAATCGTTTTGGGCAGGACTTCTGCCATGTCTGTCGAATGTTAAATTTGTTATGCATTTTTGCGTTCCTTTGATATCTGTAGTTTAAACGCCCATCTGGGCGAATACCGGGAAGGAGAACGATCACAATGGGTTTGAAGACGATCTTTAAAGCACAAAAAGCGCGCAAAGCGCATCACGAAGGCCGTATCGAAGAAGCCATGAAGCTTTACAAGGAAGTGATGGACGAAGGCCATCAGGATCCGCAGACCTTTTTACCCTACAGCGTTTTGCTCATCCGCAATGGTCATTATGCCGAAGCCCGCGAAATGCTGGTAAAGAACCAGAAGTTGCCCATGAGTCCCGACCAGAAGAACCAGCTGTTTGTTAATTATGCTGCTTGTGTGTATAAAATGGGCGAGCTGCAAAAAGGCATCGACCTGCTGGAACGCCAGCACCAGAAGCAGCCCAGCGGCATGATCTACGAGACCCTTGGCTACTTATACATCGAAACAGGCGACGCCGAAAAAGCGCTGGCCTACAACATGGAAGCCTACGAGTACGACGATGAAGATGCCATTACGCTGGATAATTTGGGGCAGATCTATTACCGCATGCTGGGCGACAAAGAGACTGCAAAGGAATACTTTGAAAAGGCCATTGAGATCAAGCCCGGTCAGATCGATACGCTGTACTTCTTGGCCCAGTACGATCTAGAGGCGGGCAACAAAGAGGCCGCCAAGGAAAAGCTAGAGAAGGCACTGGAAGGCCGCTTCTCTCCCTTGAACCACGCCAGCAAAGAAATGGTTCAAACCCTCCTCGACCAGCTGAACGCCTAACAAACACGCCCCGGATGGTGCCTGCCATCTGGGGCTTTCTTTGGAGGAAACATGCATTTTGTAAACGCCAAAGGGCTGCTATCAGCCTCAAACGGCATGAACCTGTACCGTGGCTGTACCCACGGCTGCATCTATTGCGACAGCCGAAGTACCTGCTACCAAATACAGCACGCTTTTGAGGATGTAGAGGTGAAGCAAAACGCACCTCTACTGTTGGAAGATGCACTCAGGCGCAAGCGCAAACGCTGTATGATCGGTACAGGCTCCATGTGCGACCCCTACATGCACTGCGAAGAAGAGCTTAAGCTGACACGGCGTTGTCTTGAGATCATCCATAAGTATGGTTTTGGTGTAGCTATCCAAACAAAGTCAGACACCATTCTACGAGATATGGATCTGCTTAGTGCCATCAACCAAAGAAGCAAATGCGTCGTGCAAATGACGCTGACTACCTACGACGAGACTCTTTGCAGGCTTGTTGAGCCCAACGTATGCACCACCCACCAGCGATACTTGGCACTGAAACAGTTTCAAGCCGCAGGGATCCCCACGGTCGTATGGCTTTCCCCCATTCTGCCGTTCATCAACGACACGCTGGAAAACCTGCAAGGTATCCTGAATTACTGTATTGATGCCGGGGTCATAGGGATCATATGCTTTGGATTTGGCGTTACCTTACGAGAAGGCGACAGAGAATACTTCTATCAAGCGATGGACAGGCACTTTCCCGGTGTTCGCGAAAAATACGTACGGCGTTACGGCCTTTCGTATGAATGCGCCAGCGACCACTCACAAGAATTGATGAAGTACTTTACAGATACCTGTCGCAGATGTGGCATCATGTATACGCCAAACGAGATCTTTTCGTATATGAAACACTTTCCCGAAAACATCGACGGCGAGCAGCTCAGTATGTTCTGAGTCACTCGCCTTTTTTCTGTTGATGGTACGGTACGGATCCTCGACTGTTTACCAAGGAAAACCTATGCTGATGACCATATCAGAAGAAGCTAAACAGAAGGCTTCTCAATGGGGATCGACTGGGTCTGGGCCAAGGCAAACGCAGCGTATGCTGCTGCTCCGTATGGCAGCGCTTCTTCGTTAAAGATGATCTTAGGGTGATGGAGCGGAACATCAGAGGCCCCGCCAGCAGCTATGGCCAGCATCAGCGAAGGTACACGCTGACTGATATAAGCGAAGTCTTCAGAGCCTACAGAACGTGCATTTCCTCCACTGAGCTGCTGCGATGTAATGACCAGTTCATCCCCAAGAACTTGCCTGAGCACTGGCGGCATCTCCTGCACCAGTTTATCATCGTTTACCAACGGCGGGCAGCCGCTGAGCCAGCGTACTTTGGCCGATGCATGAAAGGTCTTGGCAGTGCATGCGCTTATCTCCTGAATACGTTTTTTCAAAAACTGTTGGGTCTTTAGCTCGTAGCTTCTAACACTGCCCATAAGCTGTGCTTCCTGCGGCATAACATTCACAGTATCTCCTGCCTGAAAAGCACTGACGGTGAGTGCATGCTGTTCGGCGATGCTGGTTTCGCGTGCGGACAGCGCTTGCAGAGCAAGCACCACATGCGCTCCAATATTGATGGGATCCACTCCCAGATGCGGCATAGCACCATGGCAACCTTTGCCCTGTATATCGATCGCAAACATATCCGCTGCCGGTGCGCTGATCCCCGCAGGGGGCACGACCACTGTACCCGGCTTTAACCCGGATGCGTTCATCACGTGGATCATCATTACCGATTGCGGGCAGAGCTTGTCCAGCAAACCATGGGCAAGCATATCCGATGCGCCTGCCAAAGCCTCCTCAGCGGGCTGAAACATAAAGCGTACGGTTCCCTTTAATGTAGATACACGCCTTTTCAGCAGCGCCGCAGCACCCAGCAGCATTGCTGTATGCATATCATGTCCGCAGGAATGCATATTCCCATTGTCGGCTGCGTAGGGCAAACCGCTTTCTTCTGTTATGGGCAAGGCATCCATATCCGCACGCAGCATGGTAATGGGGCCACCAATACCGACCGATGCAACAATACCGCTCTTGCCGCACTTCTCAGGCTGATACCCCAACTGTTTTAGCGATTTGGTCACATAAGCCACAGTTTCTGTCAATTGAAAGCCGGTCTCTGCGTGAGTGTGAAGATATCTGCGGCAAGCAGTAAGCTGCGCTGCCATGGTCTTTGCTTCCTTCAGCAGTGTTGCTGGCATGTTTTTCGCTCCTTTTGGAATAGGTTCTTCTATGCAGTATGCTCCAAAAGGCGAAGGAACATGTTTCTTTGTTTATGCTGATGGATCAACACATATTGGGTTGATGAAAAGTGTGAAGCTGGCATTATGGTTATCTTTAGAAACAAAACGGACTGCCCTTGTCCCATCCTCGGTTCAAATGGCAGTCCGTTATCTCATTATTTACCAAAGTTTTTCGTCTAAAACTTGCACTTTCCCATCGGCGTAGCGGATCTCGATGGTACCGTCGCCAAGCACAAAAGCGTATTGATTTGCACCGGCGCAAAGGCCTGCCACCGGCTGCCCAAAATCGAAGGTGCAGCGCAAATGCTTATCGAATATTTGGCTGAGCACCTGTCCATCTCTGGTAAGGGCAAGGGCGGCGTTTTCACCGGCGCTTACTGCGGCCACATTATCCCATGCCGGAATGGCCTCAAAGGTGCTGTGTACCTTTCCGTCTGCATCAATGCCCATGGCATAACCACGAGATAGCGATACCTGCTCGCAGCGTGCATCCACCGCCAAGCCGGGATGGGATGCATGGTTCTGCCCGCCAGAGCGAACTACCAGACCATAGCTGCCCGCTGCGATCCGGCTGGCTGGCACCAGTTCCAAAGCGAAATCGTAGGTGTGGAAACCCACCGACATTACCTGTCCACCGCTTAACAATACGCAGGTATCCCATGCACCAGCAGCGATCTGCTCTGCATTGGTAAACAATGCCACATCGGTCTGTCCATGGCTGTTATCGCCAGCGGCCAGCACCCGCCCGTCTGCGGTAAGCCCAACGGTATGATAGGCTCCTGCTGCTACAGCTACCACATTGTTCCATCCGGCCACATCGGTCTGACCATAAGTGTTGTCACCAACGGCCAGCACTGTGCCGTCTTCTCTGAGAAATACACAATGGGCATAGCCAACAGCAATGCGATCCTGATTGATGATACGAGGCGCAGGGGTCGGTGTGGGGCCCGGCGTTTCAGTAGGAGCAAAGGTTTCTGCCGGTTGTTCATAAGTAGGGGCTATGGTAGGTACGGGAGTTTCTGTTGGTGCAGGGGTCGGCGTAAGCGTAGGTGTGGGCACCGGCGTAGGCTGACTGGCGATCAGTGCTTGATAGGAAAGCTCATACAGCCGCTGTGCGGGTTCGTGATCCTTCAGGCCTGCCGCAAGAGACGACGCTTTGGCATAGGAACCCTGCTCGTACAGATCCATTGCCTGATGATAAGTGATCTGGTCGAGAAGTGCTTCGGCTTTGGGTACATAGGCTTCGTAGGCCTCGCCCTGACCATCGCCCAAATAAGTCTCCAGTATGGTTTTGGCGATCTCCCGATCCTTGCGGTAATCCGCGATCTCCGCAGCAGAAAGGGCAGCTTCATAAACCCTGTCGCCATCCTTCTTAGCAAGGGTCTCCAGCTTGGCTGTTGCGGTATCATAATCCCCCGCAAAAGCAGCTTCACGGATCTGCGCAATAAGCAAGGAAGGCTGCAACTTTGCAAAAAGCCATACGCCCGCCGCGATCAAGACCGCAGCAACGAGGGAAAGCCATACAGAAGCCACGATAAAGCGTTTATTGCCGCTCTTTTGCGTTTCGCTCATCAGCTTTTCTCCTTTCGTTACTGGGTAATGGTCTGCCAGAAAGTTTTCAGGCTGTTGGAGGAATTGATACCGTTGCTGGTAGAGAGCACCACATAGATATCGTCGATCTGATGATACGCCACCAATTCGGAGAAGGTGCCGCCCGCTTCCTCCGGGTCGAAATAATCCTGACGAAGGTCTGTCATATGCACTTCATCATAATAGGGCAAGAGATACGGCACAAAGGCATTGCCGAAGGAATCGCAGATGACCAAAGCCCTCCGGTCTGTGCCATAACCGGTGTCGAACCGCCGCCAAGGCGTATCGGTACCGTTCAGGTAGGCCATATAGTTTCTGGCTTTGTAATTGATGAGCATGCTTTCTTTTTCCTGATCCAGGTGAGTGATCAGCACGCCGCTTACTGGCATAATGGGATACATGGCCTCGATCCAGTCTTCACGACCGTGTTCGTTCTCCCCCATCTTTTTGCGCTGATACTGGTATTCATCATACCCCACGACCGGCAAGCCCCGGGACTGCATGATCGCTTCCAGCGCATACCATGCACCCTTGCCAGACCAATGGTGATCGGTAAAATAGAACAGACCCATTTCGCCCGCAGCAAGATGGTCGTTGAGAATAGCGGGAGCGTTGTGGATATAGATGCCGTTTTCCACCTGAGATTGCAAAGCGTCTTCTACGGTGCTTTCCCAGCCAACAAAGCGGCTCTTTTCCACCACCAGACGAACACCCACCGCTGCTACAGGAACTTGCAGGTAATGGATCTCGCCATCCTCCGGCAGCAGGGTTTTCAGGTAATTCAGGCTTTTGGCAAAGGTCATAACATTTTCGGCAGGATAATCGTAGTATTGCGTTCTTTCCCCTTCAGGCCCTATCAAATTGAAATAATACACAGACCCGGCTTCCAGCGGCACAATGGTCTTGGGCGTTTCGGTGGGCGCAGGGGTCATGGTTGCAAAAGGTGTGGAGGTGGGAGACAGCGTTGGCGCTGGGGTCTCCGTTATAGAAGGAGTGGCGGCTGCCGTTGGCGTGGGTGCAGCGGTAGGTTCGGCGGTTGGCGTAGCCGTCGGTTCAGGCGTTGAAGTGGGTTCGGGAGTGGGCTTAGGAGTAGGTTCACTGGTAAGTGTTGCAGTGGCTTCCACTTCAGACACAAGCGGTTCAGCAGTCTGAGCTTGTGATCCCTCAGGCACAACAAGCTCTGCGCCTGCATCTGCCATCAAGCGCCGATCGGTATCGACCGCCTCCTGAATAAGACGTTGTTCTTCGGTGCGGCGGTCGAAAAGGCCCAGCAAACTGTCTGCTGTATCGATCACCTCATCACGGCCGAAAAAGCCATCGCTGAGGAACTCCTCCACACCAGTGAAGAATTCACCGTTTATCAAGGTTTCTTTGCTAAAGGTGGGTGCCCCTGCCAGCATACGGTTTTCTGTCATGGAAGGGCGCTGTTCCCGCGGGGCCAGCAATAACAGCAGCATGCCCAAACACAGGCTTCCGATCAGAATCCAGAGCATGATCAAATAGGATAGCTTACCTTCCTTCATGCCTGTACCTCCTTAAAAGCGGAAATAGATGAATGGATTGTAGCTCTGCCCCACAATCATCATCAAAGATGCAAGAAACATGACCAAAAGCCAAATGCCAGAAAGAGCTTCCAAGCGCTCCTGAACTGGCTGGGAGAACATCTTTTTCAGCGGGAATGCTGCCAAAAGCCCGATCACAGGTAGTAGAGAATACTGGCGAACCACCATCCACAACTCGGTGGTATACAGCGGCACACCGCCTATGCCAAGCAGCGAGGCCAGATAGGTAAGCAGCTGGGTAGTATCGGTAAAGTAGAAAATGATCCAACCGACCAAAACGAGCGCATACGTTACTACGCCCTTTACAAAAGCAGGCAAAATCTCTTGCAAGCGCTTAAAGACAAAGCGTTCCAGCACGATCAGCACAAAGAAATACAAACCCCAAAGCACAAAATTAAGATTTGCGCCATGCCAAAGACCAGTCAGTGACCACACCACAAGCAGATTGAAAATCTGGCGTACTTTTCCTTTGCGATTGCCGCCCAACGGGATATAGACATATTCGCGGAAAAACGTGCCCAGCGAAATATGCCACCTGCGCCAAAATTCGCTGATGCCTGTGCTGATGTAGGGATAGTTGAAGTTTTCGGCATAATGGAAACCAAAAATGCGCCCAAGACCGATCGCCATATCGGAATAACCGGAAAAGTCAAAATAGATCTGCAAAGAATACAGCAGCGCCATATACCAACTGCCAGCGGTGCTGATGCCATACAGCGCTTGGTTGGCAAGCACGGCCTCTACCACTTGCCCGCACACATTGGCCAAGAGCACCTTTTTGCCAAGACCGCAAATAAAGCGCTTCATACCCGCCACAAAATCGTCGGGCGTAGTGGTTCTTTGGTCGATCTCCTCGCTGATATCCTTGTAGCAAACAATAGGGCCTGCCACCAACTGCGGGAAGCAGCTCACATACAAAAGCAATTTTAGCGGACTGCGTTGATACAACTTCTCATCCCGGTATGCATCCACCGCATAGGTAATGATCTGGAAGGTAAAGAACGAAATGCCAAGTGGCATCTGTACTGTTGGTACGGTAATACCAAACAGCCCAAAAAGCGGTGCAAGCAAAAAGCCGGCATACTTTACATACACCAAAACGCCCAGCGGCAAAAGAACCGCCAGCATAAGCCATAGCTTTTTCAGCCATTTACGCTTGGTGTGGTGCATACCAGCTGCACAGCCCCATACGATAAAGGTAAGACCGATCAGCGCATAGACCCAGAGCGGCTCGCCCCAGCCATAAAATAGGATGGACGCTGCCAACAGGACGATATTTTTCCATGAAACATGTTTGGATACAAAGGTAAGCCCAACTACGATGGGCATAAACAGCAACAGATACGTCAGCGAGGAAAAAACCACAGCATAAACCTTCCTTCCTTGCGCAACTATGGCTGATTATGCAATGATTTGTCGCATTTGTCAAGGGATGACACAAAGGCAGCCTCCCCCGGTCATCATCGGAGGAGGCTGCCATATATGTGATCGTTTACTCATGCACCACTACGGAGTAGGGCTTAACTGCATCGGTTTCTACCGCAGGCTGACCGTTCTTCATGGTAACGGTATAGGTAGCAGCGATGGTACCATCCAAAGCGGGGATCTTGCAAATGGCACTTTCCCCTTCCTTAAGACCATATACGTGCAGTTCCAGACCATCGGTGTAATCGTACTCAACAGTGTTGTCCTTTGCGCCCACGGGCAGAACCGTACCGGGGCGTACCATCAGCGGCAGGGAGAGGAAATCGTGTGTCTCACTCTTCCAATGCCCGCCGGTGGCTTTGCTGCCGTCCAACAAATTCGTCCACTCACCGTCCGGCAGATAATACTGCACATTTCCTTCCTTGTTAAAGATAGGAGCCACCAACAGCTTTTCGCCCAGCATATACTGGCGATCCAGCATTTCGCAAGCAGGATCCTGCGGGAATTCCAGCATCATGGGCCGCAGCATGGGGGTGCCCTTCTCATGGGCTTCTACCGCTGCACCGTACAGATATGGCATCAAGCGGCACTTCAGCTTGGTAAACTTGCGCACCACATCGCAGCTTTCCTCATCAAACAGCCACGGCACACGGTAGCTGGTGGAGCCATGCAGACGGCTATGGCTGGACAAAAGGCCAAACTGGCACCAGCGCTTGTATACATCTGCGGGAGCTGTGGACTCAAAGCCGGAAATATCGTGGCTCCAATAGCCAAAACCGCTGTGGCTCATGCCAAGACCAGCCCGCAGTGTTTCTGCCATAGAAACATAGGATGCGCTGTTGTCGCCGCCCCAGTGTACGGGGAACTGCTGACCGCCCACAGTAGCACTGCGGGCAAACAGGATGGCTTCACCCTCGCCGCGGGCTTCCTTAAGCACTTCAAAAACCATCTTGTTATAGAGGAAAGTATAATAGTTATGCATGCGCAGAGAGTCGGAACCATCGTAGTAAGCGATATCACGTACAGGGATGCGCTCGCCGAAGTCGGTCTTAAAGCAATCGATACCCATGGCAAGCAACTTGCGCAGATAGGAGGAATACCATTCCCGTGCATCGGGATTGGTCACATCCAGAATGCCCATACCGGCCTGCCACATATCTGTCTGCCATACATCGCCATTGGTCTTCTTTAGCAGATAGCCTTTCGCCATGCCTTCGTCAAACAAGGGGCTGGCCTGTCCGATATAGGGGTTGATCCAGCAGCACAGCTTTAACCCCTTTTCATGGTAGCGCTTCAGCATACCTTCGGGATCCGGGAACACATCAGGATCCCACTCAAAATCGCACCAGTTGAATGCCTTCATCCAGTAGCAGTCGAAGTGGAACACGCTCAGAGGGATATCCCGCTCTGCCATACCGTCGATAAAGGAGGAGGTCGTGCCCTCGTCATAATTGGTGGTAAACGAAGTGGACAGCCACAGACCAAAGCTCCAAGCTGGCAGCAGGGCGGGGCGGCCGGTCAGCGCGGTGTACACATCCAAAACGCCCTTGGGGGTGCCGCCGTAAATAATGTCGTATACAATGGTCTCGCCTTCGCAGGAGAACTGTACACGCTCTACCTTTTCGCTAGCTACTTCAAAGCTCACATCAGAAGTATCCTCCACCAAAACGCCATAGCCGCGGTTGGTCATGTAGAAGGGAATGTTTTTGTAAGCGTATTCGCTGGCGGTGCCGCCATCGGCGTTCCACATATCAACGGTCTGACCGTTCTTTACATATGCACCGAAACGTTCGCCCAAGCCATAAACATTTTCGCCCACATCCAGCATGAGGGATTCCACCATATAGCTCTTACCATGAGGCAGCAACGAGCAAGGGCCTTCTTCCTTGCGCAAAGCACGCCCCATCGCGCGGAAACCGCTGGTGGTAAGCACCTTCTCACCCACCATGTAATCCACCTGCCACTGACCATCGGCCTTGAGCACACGGGCAGTAAGTTCGCCGCTGGTAAAGGTGGCGTACTGTTCGGTCTCATCCATTACAGGCAGTAAATCCTCGGCATAGGTCTCAAAGCGGGGCTCTTTTACCTTGGCGCCTGCAAAATGAGTTACCTTTACACGAATAACATTCTTGCGGGGGGCCGTAAAGGTGACCGTCAAGGTGCCGCCATCCAGCACATCGCCGCGATGGCGCACAGGACGGCAAGCGGAAATGACCTGCATTTCCTTTTCCTTTTTGGTAACACGCACGCATTGGGTGGCATAGCTCATTACATATTCGGGTTTGGTAAGCCAGTAACCATTAGAAAATCTCATACTCTATTCCCTCCAAAAACGGTCAATCGACCGTAATTTTGATAACCACAGGCAACTCGCTACGATAGTTGCCCAAGTGTACCGTCAGGGCATCGCTATCCCGTTCCCAGCGCACAGGTTCTCTGCTGCCAAGGATCTGGGCAGCTATGACCGTGCCGTTAAACAGCGGCAAACTGCTGGCATCGGCTTCCCGCATGCTACGAATGCGCAATAGGCCATCTTCGGGGCATACCAGCGCAATGGCATACACCGCATTGCCTTTGCAGGTAAAGCGAAGATCTTGACTGGTAAAGTTGCGGGGTTTTCCGTCGGCGAATTGTCCTTCCTGCATTTCGGTGGGGCCTTCCTGTGCGTAACGCCATAGTCCCGTTCCGTGAATAGCTTCATCGTTTTGATGCATCCAGTGGCCCAAGGTGCGCAGTATTTCAATATCTTTATCTGCCAAAGTGCCATCTGGCTTGGGGCCGATGTTCAGCAGCAAACGTCCGTTTTTGGATACCACATCCACCAGATCCCAGATAACTTCCTGTGGGCTTTTATAGGTAGCTCGCTCAGGAATCTCCGAATAACACCAGCTACCGCGCATCACTGAGGTATCCGATTGCCACAGGAACGGTTTGGGCTGAGCAAACTGTCCGCGTTCTATATCGGGCACTGCGCAGCCAAAGGGCATAGCATCATGTTTGTAGTTGATAATGCCCCCGCCCCATGCTTCAGAACGATTGTAATAATACGCCGCAAACTTCTTCAAATAGGGCTTTACTGCCCGGTGCTGTATCCACCAATCAAAGTAAACGATGCTGGGATGATAGCGATCGATGATCTCGCAGCTGCGAAGCAGCCAATCCGTCATAAATTCATCGTCCGGTTCGGGCGTGCTGGTCAAATCGTGCAGATTCTCGGGTGACTTGTTAGCAGGCCAGTATAGATGGTCTCTGGGCACGATCTGGTGAACATCGCTTTCAAAAGTCTTACCGTTATCCATAAACCACCAATGCTCTACCCGGTGGGAGGAAGCACCGATGGTCATACCTGCACATTCGGCTTCGGTAAGCAAGTCCCCCATCACATCGCGGCAAGGCCCCATCTCTGCGGCATTCCAATGAGAAAGGTCGCTTTTATACATCTGAAAACCATCATGGTGCTCTGCAACTGGTACGATGTAGTCTGCACCCGCTTCACGAAACAACTTGATCCATTCCTGAGGCTGATAGTTTTCGTAGGTAAGCATGGGAATAAAGTCTTTGTAGCCAAAGTCTTTATGGTTTCCCCAATGCTTGAGGTGATGTTCATACTCCTGGGAACCTTGCATATACATATTGCGGGCATACCAATCGTGGTAGGCCGGTACAGAGAACGGTCCCCAATGCAGAAAAATGCCCAAACGCTTTTCGGCGTACCACGCCGGCACGGGTCGTTCTGCCAACGAAGCCCAATCCGGCTTGTACTTACCCTGTGAAATGACTTGCTCGATCTGTTCTAAGTACCATTGACGATCCATAAGCAGGCTCCCTTCGCAAACAGTTTGACAACTAACGTTAAGATAGCTGCTTAACCCGCATTCTGTTTACCGATGCTTTCCATTAGCATAACAGTTAACAAGAAAGATTTCAAGACCAACATGAAACATTCTCCAAACGTATATAAATGCATAATTTAAACAATATGGTTACTTTGAGCATTAAAATGTAACTGCCGCCAGAAACCATTGTGTGGCTTTAAAAAAGCATACATCTCTACAATAATATGGTAAGAAGCTTATAAAACAACCTTGCATTTAATTGAATTATAGCATAAAATAGAAAGGACGATGGAACATCTGAGAGGTACGATAGCCCTATGCGCAAAGAGCTGGAAACCATGAAGCAAACCTTCAAGGAATACGGTATCATCACTTTGGCCACGCTGATCATGTCTGCCGGCATCTACTTCTTTAAGTTTCCAAACCATTTTTCCACCGGCGGCGTGAGCGGTATCTCCATTATTCTAGGCGAGCTGGCTCCCCATCTATCGGCGGGCGCATTTGTGTTTATCATCAATCAGGCGCTTTTGCTGCTTGGCTTTGCGGTGTTTGGTCGTTCCTTCGGCTTTCGCACGGCCTATGTGAGCCTGCTTATGAGCTGCGTCATCTGGGCACTGGAATACCTTTGCCCCATGGCAGCTCCCATGACCAACCAGCCCCTCTTGGAGCTTATTTTCTCTGTTGCTCTGCCTGCCATTGGCAGCGCTCTCCTCTTTAACATGGAGGCCTCCAGCGGCGGTACCGATATCATCGCCATGCTGCTGAAGCGAAAAACCAGCATCAATATTGGCAATTGCCTTTTGATGGTGGATCTTCTCATTGCGGTTGCAGCTTGCGCGGTCTTCGGCATGGAAACAGGCCTATTCAGCGTGCTGGGTCTGGCGCTCAAGTCGGTCATTGTAGATATGGTGCTGGAAAACATTAAGGTTCACAAGTGTTTCCAAGTCATCACATCCAAACCAGAACAGATCGTGCGTTTTATTGTGGATGAGCTGCACAGAGGTGCTACCCAGATCGATGGCGAAGGCGCTTTTACCCACGAGGATAAGACCATCATCCTCACGGTAGTCAATCGCTCGCAAGCTGTACAGCTGCGCAAACACGCCAAAGCCATCGACCCGTCTTGCTTTATCCTTATTACCAACACCACGGAGATCATCGGCAAAGGTTTTCGCGGCTTTATGTGACCCATTGCCGTATGCAACAGGAGGCGTTTCTATGAATACGCAAAAGAAGAAAGGATATTCTTTTCGCTTTAGCGCATTTGTGCTGTTCCTTATCCTTTCGTTACTGACGGCCACTTTGGGCTGTGCAGAAAGCTTTGCTTATGCTGGCGGCACCTTAACATTGACCCCGCCGGAAAACCAGCTGAGCATTCGGCTGACCCCACAGCTTCTGGGCTTGTGGAATGAGTACTATTTCACCCCCGATGCCGCCGCACAAAAGGAATTGCGTGCAATGTTGGATGGATTAAAGCTGCTCAATTACACCATCGACGAAGAGTTTTGGCTGGAGCACCCCGAAGTAGGCTACACCATCGTAGACCCCGCCAACGATGCCGAATACATGATGCTGGCAGGCAACCACCTGCTGTATACAAAATATGAGCTAGGCGAAGGTTTCGCCTATATGCACCGCCGCTATGCCGAGTGCGAAGCCCTCTGCCTCTACCTGAACCCCATTTTGGAAAATACCCTGCAATATGTTGCCTTCGATATTACGACGCTCACAGGCATTACGAATGCCACCATCACGCTGGATGACGGGCAAACCGAGACCATCACCGATCCCATGACATTGTACCAGTTTGAATACTGGTTCTCGCAAGCGCTGAATATACGCGCCCCCAGCTGCCCGATCGGTTCTATTATGCTAACGCTGACGACCGGCACAGGCCAAGTGGTAGAGATCCTTCTGGCGGCCGACCGCTGCCCTTACTTCTGTATCAATGGTGTTTATTACGACTACACACCGAAAGAACTGCGCGGTGCAATGGGCGAAAACGAGATCTATCCCAATGATTTCTTGTTCAGCTTCTTCCCTGGCATCACCTTTACCCCCGTCGATCTGCATCCATTGCACTGACCCCTCACCTATTTGTATAAACGAACCCGCCTGCACCACTATGCTTTGGTGTGCAGGCGGGTTTTTGATTGAGGTTTGCACCGTTTGCCTACTCGCCTACGGCTCGCCGGGCGGCAAACGGCGATAGGAATCCCTTGCTACGCAAGGGTTCCGAAGCCACCGCGCATGTCGCTGGTTTCGGAACTAGAATCGGAGGGTTGCGACCCTCCGATACCTCTCGGGGTTTAGCGACAGTCTGAAGCGCCTGTCCCTTGCAATCGGGACAGGCGCTTTGTTATTGGTGCTATGTGTTTTTGATTATTCTGCATCAACGAACGAAGCAAAGTAGTTGCGCTGCATCAAAGCAGCATCGCCTCGTGCAGCCAGCATCGTCAACTGACGCTTGTCGTACAGAATGGAAATGCTGCTGTCATCCGGGAAATAGCGGAACTGCTGCAACTCCTTCGTGAGACATTCGTCAAAATACTGGTCGGCATAGGCAAAGTCACCCTGAAAAATGACCATATCCTGATTGTAGGTAAGGGCCAGATTATGCAGCACCGTTGCAAAGCAATGAGCCAGATACGCAACGATTTTTCTTGCAGTCTGGTTGCCGGCCTCGGATGCTTCGAACAGTTTCTGAAAAGTCATCTCCTCGGTGTTTCCAAGGGTCTCATCCCCTGCTTTAGCCAACAGGCTGCGCACACGTTCAATTCTGACCATGCTTTCCAAACAGCCGCTTTTGCCGCAGGTACAGGTAGTGTTGGCGCTGTCACTGATAACTGCGTGACCGATCTCGCCAATGAGAGAATCCTTGCCATTGAGTACATGCCCACGCTCGATCATGCAGGCCGAAAGACCCCAAGTAGAGAAAACCGTCATCAGTCGGCGTTCGGAATATTCCGGGTTATCAAGCAGCACAGCACGTCCTACCGCTTTACCCGCATTGTCTACAAAGAGAGCTACATCATTGCCAAAGATAGGGCGCAGATAGGCTTCCATGGAGATATCGGTACCCCAGCCGGGTGCTTTGGTGTTGTAGCGCAAAAGCAGCTTGTCGTAGTCCACAGTACCGGGCAGGTTGAGCACAACACCGTAAAGGTCGGTAAGGGCGATACCTTCATCGCGTAAATAGTCCTGCGTGTATTTTGCAAGTGATCGGAAGGCCGCATCCAGATCATTCTCCAGCTCATGGTCGTACTGCGTAAGATTTTGAATCTCGCCGACCAAGCCGCACAGCGCAAATGTGATGGACTGAGGCCAAAGAGAAATGGAGAGGATCTTGCGTTCGTCGCCAAAAGTAAACTGCTCCGGCTTTTTGCCGCCAACGCTGGTAGCGTTGCCAAGACCTACAGACTTGAGAA
The DNA here is from genome assembly GCA_045538465.1 of Candidatus Limiplasma sp. Lineage (GTDB taxonomy): Bacteria > Bacillota > Clostridia > Christensenellales > Aristaeellaceae > Limiplasma. Next base: position 18,813 of record JAZSRK010000112.1, read on the forward strand.
CGCCACTATTGCAAAAATGCTGCAGTGCACGCATCACTGTAGGGCGGCTGATATGTGTTATTTCATGTACATCTGCTGCTGTAAGGGTGTCACCGCTTCGAAAGACCTCTAATATCTTTTGGCGGTTCAGCCGTTTCAGGTCAGATGGCATTGCAATTTCACTCTGAACCATTTTTTGACGCATAACATGATACCTCTTTACTCTGTCATTCCAAAATGATTATATCACAGATCCGTCATTGTTCAACAATCCGTGTATCCTTCCAGCGACCCATCGTGGTCTGCAATATAGGTAAGCACTGGCATTACACGTTTGCACAAGTGGTATCCGCGGCTCTTGAGCGCATCGGAGGCAGTCTCCATCAAGAAGGGATGACCCACCGCATCCAGCATGGCCACATCGTTAAACTGGTCGCCAAAGGCTACCACTTCCTCTTTGCTGATGCCCAGCGCATCGGTAAGCGCATGGATACCTGTAGCCTTGGAGGCAGTGCCGAAATCGAACCAGTTGCGCCCAGCAACCAATGCATGCAGTCGATGGCTCCACTTAGCTGACAACTCCTCCGCAAATGATGCGACTCCATCGGGCGAAAATGCGGATATTTTCAGGTATTCATCATCCAATTGATCCAAATGCTCCACCACAGCAGTGGTATTACGCAGACGGTAAATAATGTCATCTGTAAAGGGGCGGTTTCCGGGGGCAACATAACAGGTATGCCGCCCGCTGACGAGGATGGAAACAGGCATCTGCTGGAGACAAGCGATCAGTTCCAAAGCGGTTTTCCGATCGATCCCCTGCACCTTCGCTTCCTGCCCCCGTAGGATATTCAGCGCGCCATTTTCGCAAATGAAACCCATTTTGCTTGCCGCCGGTGCAAACAAACGGCGCAAGTTATCGTACTGGCGGCCGCTGGCAGCAGCAAATACGATGCCCAGCTCATCCAGTCTTTCCAACGTTGAAAAAAGCCCATCGGGCAAGTGTTCCACCGGTTCCAGCAGGGTACCATCCAAATCGCTGGCAATGAGACGAATCTTCATTCTCTCCCTCCTTAGCAGCGTATATCTTAGCACATTATGGTCTTTTCGTCACCAATATTTGAGAATTATCGTTGACATTTTCAAACATATGTATTATCATTCATATGAACAGTTGTTCATTTAAATAGTCAGGAGGGAATCGTAATGCATAAGGAACAAGAAAATTGCTTGTGTGATTATCTACATGTGCACGGACAGATCATCCAACAGGTAAATGATCATATGCCGCAGGACGAAGTATTGTTCGATCTGAGCGAGCTATTTAAGGTGTTTGGCGATTCCACACGCATCCGCATTCTGTATTGCCTGTTTGTAAGCGAAATGTGCGTATGCGATATCGCAACCCTACTGAATATGACCCAGAGCGCTATCTCCCATCAGCTTAGTGTGCTGAAAAGAAACAAGCTGGTCAAAAACCGCCGGGAGGGAAAAACCGTGTTTTATTCCCTTGCTGATGAACATGTGCGCAGCATTCTCTACCAAGGCGTAGAGCATGTGACCGAAGCATAAACATTCGATATTGATAAAGGAGTTATCGTCTATGAAAAAGGTAATTCGCATGCAGAACTTAGGCTGCGCCAACTGCGCCGCTAAAATGGAAAACAAGATCGGCACCATTGAAGGCGTTTCCCACGCTACTATCAGCTTTATGACGCAGCGGCTCGTATTGGAATGCGACGAAAACCGTTTGGATACAATTGTAGAAGAAGCCCAGCGGATCATTAGCAAGATCGAACCCGATTGCCGCCTGATGATCTAAGGGGTGAAACATATGTCGCTTACACAAAAAAAGCACTTGGCACGAGTCATCATCAGCGCTATTCTTTTGGTATCTGGAATACTAGTTTCGCATTCATCCATAAGCATCATTTTGGTTTTATGCGCTTATCTGCTGGCCGGTCATGATGTATTGAAGGAAGCGATCGCCGGTATTTTCCGCGGACAGTTGTTTAGCGAAAATCTGCTTATGACCATAGCTACGGTAGGTGCAGTAGCTATCGGAGAATATGCGGAAGCAGCCGCAGTTATGGTGCTGTATCAGCTTGGGGAATGGTTTCAGAACTATGCGGTGGGAAGATCGCGTGCTTCCATCAGCGAACTGATGCAGATCTGCCCCGACAGGGCCACTGTGATTCGGGATGGCGAAATGGTGGATGTTGACCCCTACGAAGTCGCCATCGGCGAGACACTTATGGTAAAAGCCGGAGAAAAGATACCGGTGGATGGCATCGTGCTCAGCGGTTCTTCATCGCTGGATACAGCCGCACTTACCGGCGAAAGTCTTCCTAAAGATGTACAACCCGGTGATACTGTGATCAGCGGTTGCATCAACTTGAGCGGCGTTATCCAGATCCGTGCAGAAAAAGAGTATGCCGACTCCACTGTTTCCCGTATTCTGGAACTTGTGGAATCAGCAGCCGACAAAAAGTCAAAAGCGGAGAGCTTTATTACGCGCTTTGCAAGAGTCTACACACCAGCTGTTTGTGCGGCCGCCTTGCTCTTGTTCCTCATTCCCCCATTGTTTTTTGGGCAAAGCTTCGTAGAATGGGGACATCGTGCCCTTAGCTTTTTGGTGGTGAGCTGCCCCTGCGCGCTGGTCATTTCTGTTCCTCTTAGTTTTTTTGGCGGCATCGGCGCAGCTAGCCGTCACGGAATTTTAATGAAGGGAAGCAACGAACTGGAGGCGCTTGCAAGCACTGCTATCTTAGTGGCAGACAAAACCGGTACCCTTACCAAAGGCGTATTTCAGGTAACAGCTGTGCATCCAGAGGGCATCAACGCAGAGGAACTATTGCAGTTGATGGTTTCTGCGGAGACCCACTCCAATCATCCCATCAGCCGTTCTATCTGTGCCTACGCAGGAGCTTCTGTTATACCTGAGCCTGTAAACGATACACAGGAGATCGCCGGGCAGGGGATCGTGTGTCTATACAATGGAAAATGGTTGGCTGTTGGCAACCGGCGGTTGATGGCCGCACAGAACGCGACCGTACCAGACTGCTCCCACACAGGGGCTCTTGTACATGCTGCACTGGATGGCGTATACATTGGACACTTGGTACTCTGCGATGAGCTGAAGGATGGTGTCAAAGATGCGCTCGCTTCGCTAAGGAAGCTGGGCGTAAAGCAGCAGGTGATGCTGACAGGCGACAGTGAAGAAAACGCCAAAGAAATCGCTGCACGCCTTGGCATGGATCAGGTATATGCAGGTCTATTGCCCGGTGATAAAGTGAACCGGTTGGAAATACTGCTTGCCCAGAAACCTGCCGAAAAACAAGTAGTGTTTGTTGGAGATGGCATCAACGATGCGCCTGTGCTTATGCGTGCAGATGTTGGCGTTGCCATGGGCGCAATGGGCGCAGATGCCGCCATTGAGGCTGCCGATGTGGTCTTGATGGATGATCAGCCCAGCAAGCTGGTAACTGCCATCCGAATCAGTCGCAAAACTCTATGCATTGTTAAAGAAAACATTGTTTTTGCCTGCGGTGTGAAGGCACTGGTGCTGGTTTTGGTAACGCTTGGTCTGGCCGGCATGTGGATGGCTGTATTTGCCGATGTAGGCGTCAGTATTCTCGCTGTTCTCAATGCGATGCGCACCTTGCGTATAAAGGATGATACAAAGAATTTTTAGCCCCACCCCTACTGCTTGTTGCGCTTGAAACAAAGCGTAGCTCATGTTATGATATGCCTATATTACTCAGGAAGTGGAGTGAATAGAATGCAGAAACGTTTTGTCTGCGCTCTTATTTCGATCCTTTTGTTGGTATGCATAGCGGCATCCGCTCTTGCTCAGCAATCTCAAAACCTATACGAAGCCTTTATTTACGGTACCTCTGTACAGGGCCGGCTGCTAACCTGTCACCGCATTGGCGACCCGAACGCTTCCCGATCGATACTGATGGTATTCAGCATTCATGGTTTTGAAGATTCTTTCAAGCAGGACGGCCGGGTACTGAGCGAGATCGCAAACCTGATGATCGAGCACTACCGTGCAGACCCTTCTCTGCTGGGGGATGCTGTGCTCTATATCGTGCCCTGCGCCAACCCCGATGGACAGGAAGCTGGTAAATCTGAAGATGGCTTTGGGCGTTGCAATGCCGATGGCATCGATATCAACCGTGATTTTCCCGTTGGTTGGAAAAAGATGACCTCATCACGCTATCGCACTGGTGCTGAACCCTTTTCTACGCCCGAAGCCAAAGCGCTTCGCTACCTTGTAGAAACAGTAAAACCCACCTACGGTGTAGACGTACACGGTTGGATCGACCGTGTTTACGGCACGTCCGATATGGCGCAGCCCTTTATGGATGCATTCGGCTTCCCGTATGCGGAATATACAAGCGGCGGCAAGCTGTCGCAGTGGATGGAAGAACAAATGCAAGCAGCCGTTCTGGTCGAATTGCCTGACAACGCTCGTTCTGACGGGTTTTCTGCTGATTGTGCCAATAAACTGATCGTTGCTGTGGATGCTTGGCTTTTGCAAACTGCGGCCAGTGCCCAGTAAACCGTGTCAGCTATGCAGTCTGGGGCGAAGGTACTCTGCCAGCAGTGCAATAAACTCGCCGCTGGTGGGTTTGTCCTCCGGCAGGTGGAGACGGCTGTTGTGACCATACTCCTGTTCGTAGCGCTTGGCTAAGCCTCTATCCCACGTAAGGGTGATCACATGACGGATGGCTCTTTCCACGCAAAAAGAAGTGGTTTTGTTCATAGCTGCGATCATTGGGTACAGCACCTTCGTGCGGTTCTTCATGAGCATTGGGTCTTCTACCAGCTTGAATACCGCTTGTTGCGCAAAGCGATAGCCCAGCAGATGCGCAGGCAAACCGATCCTCAGAAACAACGTGGAGATATTTTGACGAATGCGTTCCTCATCGATCGTCACAGCAGAGCTGTTATGGCTTGGCGTACCACCAAAACCGCTGCTCGTTTGCATAACCATGTCGGTATGACCTGTCACTTCATAAACCTTGCTCGCTAATAAGGTCATGTCTGCAGGTTTGATGACGTATTCATCCGCCCCTTTGGCAAAGGCTTTCTGAATAGCGCTTTCCATCGTAAGGGACGATAGAATAATGATCTTCGGTTTGTTTTGAAAAGACGCGATCTGATCCATGATCGCATACGCATCGTAATGCGGCAGAAACAGATTGGTGATCAATACTTCCGGTGCTGTTTCCCGAACCATTCGCATTACTTCAAGTCCATCGCCCGTTACAGCTGTTATGCTTATCCCCATGTATTGGGACAAGCCTTCCACCAATTCTTTTCGTTGCTGTTCGTCCTTTTCTGCTATGCAGATCTTAATGGTATCCATTTTCCCCGCTTCCTTTCGTAAATTCACAAAATACTACTTTCAGTACAGTTGTGTCCTTCGCGTCATTTCCAGAACATTATAGCAACAAAGAATGAAAAATGGAAGACCTAAAATGATATTTTTTCTTTTTCGTGTTTTTTCGATGCTATTCGAGCAAAAGATCCCTATAATTTATGATTTGGGCACCTTTGCCAATGCGCAACAAAAAGAGCGGTTTGCTCTAGGGCTAACCGTTCTTTTCGTATCTACAAGCTTTATGGGACGCAGCTCGCACGATCAAACCTTTTCTGTTTTGGCCTTGAACTGCAATACCTCTTCCTGGGTAATGCCATGCTCGGAATAGCGAGCGAGTTCGTATAACTCTGCCGCTTCTTGAGGGATGGTTTCTCTGGCGGTTTGGGCATCGCTCCATTCAGTATGCTTTCTGCGCAAGCGGAGGTAACGATAGCGTACACGCTCTTGGGGCGTCATTTTGCTTTCGTCTGGGCGTGAAAAGCGCTTTTTCAAACGCTTGATCAAGCTGCTGTGTTCATATTGCGCCTCATCTCGTGTATCGGTTATCTCATCCACATAGTCTTTTGCTGCGGCATAACTGAATCTGGATAAGTATTTCCAGAACCGCTCCATCTGCTTACGAAGGTACTTTATTATTTCCCAAAGAAGCCAGATCGTCATAACAGCAATTAGAACAATAGCTGCATCGCCTACTATTGTTTGTAGGATCATCTGAAAACGACTGGGTTCTGAGGCTTCTCCCATTGGCAGCCCCATCAGGCCGCCGCCACCAGCTTCCCCACTTATCTCTCCGATCTCGAAAGATAACATGGAAGTAAAAAATGCAGAAACAGCAGTGATCGCATTTCCCAAAAGCTGCCAACCTTTGCGCAGTGCTCTGCCAATAGCTGGTACAGCTGCAATCAAAATGACCAGCAGCAGAAGCCCCAGCACCAACAAAAGGTTTTGACGGCGCACTCGTTCGGGCACCTTCATTCTGTATTGTGCTGCAATATCCAAACTTCTGCGGTTGAGCATCAGCACCATCATGCTCAAAAACAACAGAAATGATATAAGCAACAGACGCTGTGCAGGCTCATATACAAGATTGCTTTTCCTGCGTGCTGCATCGCTTGCGATCTGCAAAAGGATAAACGCTGCCAGACAGCCGCCGTACCAAACAGGATGCAGTTCTTGTTCCAGCGGCCACCCAGCAATGGGCATGACCACCACAAGCAGCAACGAATAAACGACAGGTATTATCAGCAAAGCGGGTGTCTCCGCTAGCGGCAACAGCCATATCGCCATGGCAAAAAGCGCCCCAACACCAGCAGCAGCGGTGATATACCGCCGCCAGCCCGGCGTGAGTAGGCACAGAGCAGCGATCAGCAAATAAATAACAGGAAACATTGGCAGCGTGTTCAGTTTTTCGGGCATTAGCATAACAAGTAACTGCACAAACAAAGGCACAGTGCCAAAAGCTATGAGGACTACATGCTGCATTTTTCTAAGAAAAACAGCTAATCTCCCGTTCATGCTGCACCTCCCTTACCAAGAATGTGCAGGCTGACTCGGTTGTTTTGGCTTCGAAGTTCTTCTATGCCAAGGCGCACATCCTCACTGTCGTAACAGGAGAGCACCAGAATATCCAGATCAGATAAGTTTTTCAGGGTTTTGAGAAAGTACGGGAAACTGAGGGTGCGCAATATCTTTAATCTGGCAAGGCTCGTCAGGAGCACTTCCTCACGGGCGGCACCGGCATCGGGCAACAGCACAATGCTGTTATCGCTCTCATCAATGGGCATATTGGCTGCAAAGCCAACAGGTAAACCGCTGCGCAGCAATTTCACGCACAGCGTTGCAGCTATGGATATGCCGTATTCTATTTCATCTTCCTCGTATTCCATCAAGCGCGAACCCCATTGGTCATTCGTTCGTTGTACATTGAGAATGATCATCAACTTCAGCCGGGTGGTATGATCAAATTGGCGAACCTGTGTTTCACCCATCCGGGCCGTTGCAGGCCAATGGATATTCCGAACTGGGTCGCCCATTTGATAGGGACGTATGCCCCTCATCATAAACGGATCGGTCAAAAGCTGACGTCGTGAGGTGATCTCGCCCAAAAGAAGCGACAGGGGCAACGGAAGTTCTTCTTCATTCAAAAGCCTGGGGAACACCAATACAGGTACATGCATTTGCTGTTCGGTACTCTTTTGAAAAATACCAAGTACATCCCCAATGGTCAGGGTCGCATTGCCCAAATCATACGAACCGCGCCTTAAAAACCGCACACGATGCCTGCGCTTTACCTGCTGAAAAGGCATAAGGGTAAACAGGCTGGCGTAATGCCGAAAATCGCTGGCAGTCAGGTTGTCCTGTGTGCCCAGACGAATATTGGGCGATATATTGCTTTCCATGCGAAGCCAAGGTACCAGCATGGGGCGATCGTTGCGCACCACTTCCACCAATTCTGCTTCTTCACCGGCATAAGCGGTCTGGCGAGAGAATGAGCGGGTACAATGAAGACCGCGTAGGCCGTACTTGGTAAGCAACACGCCTGCACAGCAATAAACCGCCGCCAAAATGATAAGAACGACCAGTATGCTCATGCCAATGCCTCTGTGGGTACTTTCACCCGCGCGATCAGTTCGCCGATAAAGTCTACCGAGTTGATCTGATAGCTAACACCCCGCAAAACGATACGGTGTGCCAGAACGGGGCAGGCCAACTCCTTTACATCATCAGGAATGACGAAGTCTCTTCCTCTAATGGCCGCTAGCGCCTGACAGGCACGCATCAGAGCCAAAACAGCTCGGGGCGAAGGCCCAAGGCGCACTTTTTCCGGGTCTCGTGCCGCTTCGCAAAGAGTCACCATATAATGCATAACATCCTCATTTACCAGCACATTGCGGCAACTGGCAGCTGCCTCGGTAATATCTTGATCGTTTGCAACCGGCTCCAGCGTAGCAAGGGGTTGGTTTTGCACAAAACGCTTCAAAAGCGCGATCCCTTCCTCGGTGGTGGGGTAACCAAGGGAGAGCTTCATAAGAAAGCGATCTAGCTGCGCTTCGGGCAGTGGAAAGGTGCCTTGGGTCTCAATGGGGTTCTGGGTAGCAATTACCACAAAAGGTTCCTCAAGCGCATAAGTTGTACCTCCTTCGGATATCTGCCTTTCTTCCATACATTCCAAAAGAGCAGACTGGGTGCGCGGCGTGGCACGGTTGATCTCATCGGCCAAGAGAACATTGGTGAAAGCGGGACCTTTCACAAAGGAGAACGTGCCGCTATGCTGCTCATAGATGCGCATACCAGTAATGTCTGCCGGAAGAAGATCGGGCGTAAACTGCACACGGGCAAAACTGCAAGAGAGCGACTTCGCCAGAGCTTTAGCCAAGGTAGTCTTGCCGGTACCCGGTACATCCTCCAAAAGCACATGACCGCCGGAGAGAATAGCGGTAAGCAACAGCTCGATCTCCTTTTCCTTACCGATGATAACACGGCCTATGTTCTCTTTGAGGGCCTTAGCCAAAGCGGCGATCTTCTCTGCGTTCATATCCGCACTTCCTTCCCCATTTCATAACGAGTTTATACTATTAAATATCATATCACAGTGCTGCCATGGCCTCAAGATTTGTTTTTGTTTCCGCTGCTTCACCTAAGTATTTGACGAAAACGGAATGATGCAATAAAATAGTTCATACATCAGCGCCAAAACAATGCGAACGGAGACGATAGCACTTGCGTACCATCTCAAGATATATCAAGCCATTTACAGGACGCATCAGCTTGCAGATGCTGATCAAGATTTCCGGCACGATCATTGAACTGTTTCTGCCGGCCATGCTGTCGGTGATCATAGACGATTATGCCAAAAAGCCCGGTGGCGAAACAGGGGTCTGGCTCATGGGCGGCCTAATGGTTTTGTTCGCCTTTCTTGCATGGCTTGGCAACTGTATCGCCAACCGCATGTCCACTAATATTACAAGAGAGATCACCAGAACTTTGCGCAAGGATCTGTTCCTTCGCATTACTGCCCTTTCTGCCGCCCAGCAGGATCAATTGACCAATGCTTCCCTTATTTCACGCCTTACCAGCGATACCTACAACGTACACAACATGATCGACCGTATGCAGCGCCTCGGCGTACGCGCACCCATGCTACTTGTAGGCGGCATTATCGTTAGTCTGGTAATGGAGCCGGTATTGACCATGGTACTCATCGCCACGCTGCCGCTTTTGGCCTTTACCGTTTTTTATTCTTCCAAAAAGGGTGTGCCGCTCTTTACTTGGGTGCAGGAAGGGCAGGATCGCATGGTGCAAAAGGTGCAGGAAAACATGGCAGGCGCACGTGTGATCCGTGCACTTTCGCGCACCCAATGGGAACAAGAGGCCTTTGAGGCAGTCAATAGCGATTTAGCCGCCAGACAGCGCAAGGCTGATTTGACCATGGCGCGGGTAAGCCCGATCACCAGCTTTATTCTCAATGCCAGCCTCGCTTTTGTGGTGTTGGTCGGCGCATATCGTGTGCACGCCGGTGTTATCGGCCCCGGCAAGATCATTTCCTTTCTTTCCTTCGTCACCATCATTCTGAATGCTCTATTGATGGTGACCCGCATCTTTGTGATGTATTCCAAGGGCAGTGCCAGTGCAAAACGAATTGAGCAGGTGCTTGTAATGGCGGAGGATCTGCAGAGGACCGATACAGCCCAAAAAGACGAACCCTTCCATGTGGTGTTTGACCATGTTTCGTTTTCATATAACAACCGGCATAACAATGTGACCGATCTTACCTTCAGCCTTAAACACGGACAGACACTTGGCATTATCGGCCCCACGGGCAGCGGCAAATCCACTTTGCTTTCTTTGCTTATGCGCCAATACGATGCCACAGAAGGCGAGATCCGTCTGGATGGCAAGCCCATCACTTCCCTGACGAAAGAAGAACTCCACGACCGTCTTGGCGTTGTATTCCAATATGATTTTCTGATGGCAGATACCATTCGGGAAAACATCCGTTTTGGACGCGATATAAAAGAAGATTCCCTGCTTGATGCGATCGACTGCGCACAAGCATCCTTTATTCACGAAAAGGAAGGCGGGCTTGATTTCCCGTTAAATGTAAAGGGGCGCAACCTATCCGGCGGTCAACAGCAGCGGGTTTTGATCGCCCGAGCGCTGGCAGATGACCCTCGCCTTTTGCTGCTGGACGACTGTTCTTCGGCGCTGGATTTTCGCACCGATCGTGCGCTGCGCCATGCTTTGAGGGAACGGCATGGACTCGCCACGACCGTTATTGTTGCACAGCGAGTATCTGCCGTTATGGCCGCTGACCAGATCTTGGTCATGAACAATGGTCATATCATCGGCAAAGGCACCCATGAGGAACTGATGCAAACCTGTGCTATGTACAAAGAGCTTTGTATGCTGCAATTGGGAGGTGAAGCTGCATGAACGGAGGTAGAGGAGCAGGCCGTGCACCAGCCTTTGCCAAGCCCAAAGAGAAAACAAGCGTTGTACTTCTCAAGCTGTGGCGTTACTTAGAAAAATACCGCTGGATCATTCTTTGCGCAGCTGCGCTTTCTATTCTTGGCAATGCATTGGGGCTGTTGACGCCGCGACTATCCGGTGCCGCTATCAATGCGATCGAGAACGATGCCGGGGTACAGTTTCCGGTTGTTTTTCGTTATGTACTGTTGATGGTGGTGGTCGCAGGTGCATCCTCGCTGATCGGCTGGGGTCTTTCTGCTATTATGATCCGTTTGAGCCGCAATGTGGTTAGTAAGATGCGCAAGGATCTGTTCGATCATCTTGTCACCCTGCCCATTTCCTTCTTTGATACGCACCAGACCGGCGATGTGCTTTCCATTCTTTCCTACGATGTGGATACGGTAGGCGCTACCTTATCCACCGACCTTACACAGATCATCTCCAGTTTGGTTACGGTTGTGGGTTCATTTATCATGATGGTTTCCATTGCACCGGAACTCTTGCTGGTATTTGTGGTCACCATTCCGTTTTCCATCGCCATCACCCGGTGGCGTGCCAAGATCGTGCGGCCTTTGTTTTCCAAGCGCAGCCGTATGCTGGGTGCCATGAACGGCTATTGCGAAGAAACCGTCAGCGGTATGAAGACCATTCGGGCCTATCACCAAGAGGATGAGTTCAACGACCGTTTCCGTACCCATAACGACAATGCAGTGCATGCCACATGGCACGCTGACCATACAGCAGCTGTCACCGGCCCTACCGTCAATCTGATCAACAACCTTTCGCTGGCAGCGGTCAGTGTATTTGGTGCTTTGCTCTATATGGGCGGGCGCATCCTTCTGGGCGATGTGAGTTCCTTCGTGCTGTATTCCCGTAAGTTTTCCGGCCCCATTAACGAATTTGCCAACATATTGGCAGAGATACAGTCTTCTCTTGCCGCTGCCGAACGTGTGCTGGGGCTGTTGGCGCTGAGCCCGGAACCCGCCGATGCGCCGGATGCCAAAACCATTACACAGTGCAAGGGACATATCGAGTTGAAGGATGTATCCTTTGGCTATGAAGAAGATCGAACCGTATTGCACAACATCAGTTTTGAAGCGACACCCGGCAAAGTAATGGCGATCGTTGGCGAAACGGGCTGTGGTAAAACCACTCTGATCAATCTTTTGATGCGTTTTTACGATGTTACGAAGGGACAGATCTTGCTGGATGGTACCGATATTCGCTCGCTGAAACGGTCTGAGCTGCGACGGCAGTTTACCATGGTTCTGCAGGATACATGGCTGTTTGATGGCACTGTGTTTGATAATATCGCTTACGGCAGAGACGATGTGACCATGGAAGAGGTGGTCAATGCCGCAAAAGCAGCGCACATCCACGATATGATCTTGGCCTTACCGGATGGATACGACACCGTTGTTAGCGGCAGCGGCAGCAGCATATCCAAGGGACAGAAACAGCTGCTTACCATTGCAAGAGCAATGCTGATCGACTCCCCCATGCTTATTTTGGACGAGGCCACCTCCAACGTGGATACGCAAACCGAAAAACGCATTCAGGATGCCATGCTTCAACTGATGCAGGGACGTACCTGTTTCATTATCGCCCATAGGCTTTCGACGATCACCAAGGCTGACTGCATTCTGGTCATGGACAAGGGGCGCATTGCAGAAAGCGGCACCCATACAGAATTGCTTGAGCAAAAAGGCATGTATTACGAGTTGTACCATGCACAATTCGACTATGTAAGCGGGGTGGCATCATAGCCTGTTTTGCTTTGCAGATGTACGCCTTTCATCTCATAAGAAAGATATATTTTTCTTATTTCGCTCCATTAACGGCCTTTTCTCGGCACAAAATTTGATGTATATTATCCATAACAAAAGTCGAACAGACACATGGAAACAAGGAGGAATTGTCATGAAAAAACAATGGCCATTGGATACAGCAGTTTCTTTTGATCCTTACGCCGGAGAACCCAACCGAGATGGAGACCAAGGGTACGAACTTCTGCCAGATGGCAAAGTGTTTTTCCGCATCAAAGCACCCAATGCCAAAGAAGTGGCCATCGACCAGTTTGGCACCATGCAGCAGCTTACAAAGGCAGACAATGAGATGTGGGAAGGCGTTTGCGATTTAGGGCTCGGTTTCAAGTACTTCTTCTTGAAAATCGATGGCGCTGATGTGCTGAACCCCTATCTGCCCATTGGTTACGGTTGCTGCCGCCCCATGAACTTTGTTGATGTGCCTGTTCCCGGCGAGGAGTGGGATACGCTTGATAACATCCCCCACGGTGCTGTAGCACGGCACTACTACCATTCTACCGTTACAGGAAAGATCGAATCTTGTTTGGTCTACACCCCTGCCAATTACAACGCTGCAAAGAAGTATCCTGTACTTTACCTGCAGCATGGCTATGGCGAAAATGAGACTGGTTGGGTATATCAGGGACATGTTGCACGCATCGCAGACCAACTTTTGCACAATGGCAGCATGGCAGAGATGATCATCGTCATGGGCAATGGCATGACCCAGTCTGCCGGCCCTGAAAAAGACCGTATGCTCTTCCCGCAGGTGTTGCTGACCGACCTGATCCCCTACATCGAGTCCACTTACCCCGTGTATACCGATAAATGGCATCGGGCCATGGCCGGTTTGAGCATGGGCAGTTATCAGACCAGTATCGTAACGCTTTCCAACCCCGATCTATTCGGTTATGCCGGTGTGTTCAGCGGCTTCCTCCGTTTCCCCCATCCCGGCAACGAAGAAAAGCATCTGGCGCTTTTGGATGACGGCGAAAAGTTCAACGAAAGTTTCCGGGTGTTCTATCGTGCCATGGGCACCGAGGACGAATTCTTCAAGAGCTTCAGTGCCGATGATGAAATGCTTGCCGATAAGCCCGTTACCATGCTGCGCAAAACCTTCCCCGGCGGTCACGATTGGAGCGTCTGGCGGCGCTGCATCCACGACTTCCTGCCGATGATCTTCCGAGAAGTGTAATAGAATAGAGCAAACCGCCGTACGACACGCATCGTACGGCGGTTATCGTTTGCAACATCAGAACCTTACGAAATGCTTTGCACCCCAGCGTATCAGTTTATACAAAGGAGTCTCCAGCACTTTGCATGCTTCCTCCAGTTCCTTGCGGATGGGGATAGACTGGGGACAGTGGGTTTCGCACTTACCGCAGCCGATGCAGTTGCTTGCACCGGAGCTATTTTTGCGAAAAGTAGTGCATTTTAGATAATCTGAAAAAGCGCCCTTGCGGTCTTCCCCATGCCAGCGATTAAGAGCCGCAAACACACCGGGAATATCTACGCCTTTGGGGCATGGCTGGCAATAGCCGCAACCGGTACAACCTACCAGCATGCCTTCGTTGATCAGCTCTACAGCTTTTGTGTACAGCTGGCGGTGTTCTTCCAGAGCGCCCTGCTGATCTTCTTTCGCAACACGTATGTTTTCGGCGAGCATTTCTTCATTGCTCATGCCGGAAAGCACCATCGTGACTGCTTGCTGATCCCACAGCCAACGCAAGCCCCATTCTGCCGGGCTGCGCTTTACCTCGTATTCGGCAAACAAGCGCTTGGCGCTTTCCGGTAGCTGCCCCACCAACCTGCCGCCCCGCAGTGGTTCCATAATAAAGACAGGGATCCCTTTGGAATAGGCATATTCCACGCCTTTGCGGCCTGCCTGGGAATGCTCATCCAAATAATTATACTGCACCTGGCAGAATTCCCACGGGTATGCATCCAGAATTTTCAGAAACATATCCGTGCCGCCATGGTAGGAAAAACCGACCTGACGAATAGCTCCGGAGCGTTTCTTTTCCTCCAGCCATTCCCCTATGCCCATATCCAGCAACCGCTGCCATGTTTCCACATCGTTGAGCATGTGCATCAAATAATAATCCACATGGTCAGTACGAAGGCGGCGAAGTTCTTGCTCAAACAGTTTTTCTACGCCTTCCTTGCTGCGAATAAGATAATGGGGCAGCTTGGTCGCGATATAGACCTGATCACGCAGCCCGGTTTTTTCCAAAATCTCGCCCAAAGCCGCTTCGTTGCCGGAATAGATGTAGGCCGTATCAAAGTAATTGATGCCGTTTTCCACTGCCTGTCGCACCAATTTTTCCGAAAACTCCATATCGGTCTTTCCGCCCTTATGGGGAAAACGCATACAGCCAAACCCAAGTATAGAGATCTTGTTGCCATGTCGATCCAAACGATAATTCAAAGGTGTTTCCTCCTGTATTGAGCCATTTAGCGAACGATACCATCATATCACGCTGCGCAAAGCTGCGTCAATGCGTGGTGGTGGTCTCTGAATGTATTTATGTATTGTTTAGCAACGAATAATATGGTACTTTTATATAGAAATGTTGCTCTTCATAAGGAGGTTTCACAAATGGAGCAGAACAAGACCAATTATGAACAAAGCGTAGCCGGCGTGGTAATTCGCGATGGAAAGGTTCTTTTGGGGCGGCACACCTACGGTGCAGGCAACGGCCTTCTGATCATTCCCGGCGGCTATGTGGATCGTGGCGAAAGCCCGCAGGACGCCGTCATTCGTGAATTTATGGAAGAAACCGGTGTTACCGTAAAACCTTTGGAGCTGATTGCTGTTCGCTTCAACATGCACGACTGGTATATGGTATTCCGTGCTGAGTATGTATCTGGTCAAGAAGTTGCTGACCACACCGAAAACAGCGAAGTTGTCTGGATGGATGTGACCGAAGCCCTTGAGCGGGATGATGTGCCTCAATTGACCAAACAAGCCATCCGCAGCGCCATCGGTCCAAACCCCGGTCTGCAACTGCTCGCATATGAAGCAAGCCCCAAATATGCACCTCAGTCGCTGTATGGCGCAGCAGGTGAATAACCTTCATTTGAGCGTAGAATGCTTATACATGCCACAACCCCCACCAAAATGGCGGGGGTTGTAGTATTTTTACACGATCTCTCCGGTGCTCAAGGCAGAAAGAATAATATTGCGTACCTTGCGTGTAACGGTTGTGGTACCTGCATCGGTAACGTTCTGCATTAGCAGAATGGTCATCTTTTCGTTGGGCAGGTTGGCAAAGTAAGTGCCCAGCCAGCCATCCCAACCGTATTCATCTTTCACAGCAAAGCCGGGATAACGCTCCGGCTGTATGCACACACGCATCAGTTTGCCATAGCCGAAGCCATCCAAACTATCCCACATATCGAACTGCTGGTTCCAGCCAAGCTGCGGAGTAGTCAGATACTTCACACCAGCAGGGCTCAGGATGCGCTTGCTGCCAAACTCGCCTCCATTGAGCAGCATCTGGGTGAAGGCTGCATAATCATCCAAAGTAGAAACCAAGCCTGCACCGCCAGACTGGAAGGCGGGCATACGGTCGTACACGCCCACATTGAGATTGCGGGTCAGCCACGGCTGCAAACCGTCTTCTGTGCGGTAGTAGGCTGTAACAAAGCGTTCCTGCTTCTCGGCAGGTACCCAGAAGTCGGTATCCTTCATGCCCAACGGCTCAAAGAGCTCCTGTTTGAGGAAGTCACCGAACTTGATGCCGGAGGCCACCTCCACCACTGCGCCCAGAATATCGGCACAAGTGCTGTAACGGAAATGGCTGCCGGGATGGAAATCCAGCGGTTGCTGACCCAGCTTGTTGCAAAACTCTACCGTGGACAGTCCACCGCCAGCGGCGATCAGCTTGTCGTTTTCGTCAAATACACGGGCTGCATATTGAGCAGCCGCATCTTCGCCCGGATAGCAAAGCCCAGCCGTCATGCCCAACATATCCAGAACGGTAGCGCTGCGCATAGCAGGTACCAGCCCGTCCTTGGTGATCACTTGCTGGTTACGGAAACCCGGCAGGAATTTTTCCACAGGATCCATCAAGTCGATGGTGCCCCGCTCAGCCAGCAGCACAACAGCCGCAGCCGTAATAGGCTTGGATTGGCTGTACAGCCGGAAGATACTATCCCGGCGAATAGGTGTTTCCGCCTCTTTGTTGGCAAAACCTGCGCTGGTATAGAAGACTTCTCGCCCGTCTTTACGAACCAATATGCTGAGACCTGCTGCCTCGTGGTTGGCAACGGCTGCTTCCAGACACTGCGTTACTCTCTGCTGTACATTCATGGAGCTTCCCCTTCCTCCAATTGCTGGAACCATCACTTAGATTTCTTGTCAAACAACGCTTTCAGGCTTTCGGTATAGGGCGGGCGTGCAATGCCATGCTCGGTGATGATGCCGGTGATCAGTTCATGATCGGTCACATCAAAAGCGGGATTGTATACCTTTACCCCATCCGGCGCCATACGTTTTTGGTACCACATCTCGGTAACTTCCTCGGCAGGACGCTGCTCAATGGGAATATCGTCGCCAGTGGGCGTTGCCAGATCGATGGTGGAGGTGGGCCCCAGCACATAAAACGGAATACCGTAATGCTTTGCCAGAATAGCCACACCGGATGTGCCGATCTTGTTGCAAGCATCGCCATTGGCGGCCACACGGTCGCAGCCAACAAAGACCGCATCCACCCAGCCGTTCTTCATTACCTGCGAAGCCATATTATCGCAGATGACGGTGGTATCCACGCCATCTGCCATCAGCTCAAAGGCAGACAGACGTGCGCCCTGCAAAAGCGGGCGGGTCTCATCGGTGTAAACCCGAAAATGCATGCCGCGTTCACGCCCCAAGTGAATGGGTGCAAGGGCAGTGCCGTACTTGGAGGTAGCCAGCTGCCCGGCGTTGCAATGGGTCAAGATGCCATCCCCATCCTTTAAAACGCTGAGGCCATGCTCGCCGATCCTGCGGCACATCTCTGTATCTTCATCCCTGATGGCGGTGCATTCTTTGAGCAGCAATGCTTTGATATGTGCAACATCGGCGTTTGCATTGTTCAGCACCACCTGCTCCATCCGGCGAAGTGCCCACGCCAGATTGACCGCTGTGGGGCGAGCTGCCTCCAGATACTTGCTGCACGCCTGATACTGACGGAGAAAATCTGCATAATCCTCTGTCTGGATTTCCTTAGCAGCCAGATACACACCGAATGCTGCTGCTACGCCAATGGCGGGAGCGCCTCGTACCTTCAGCAGGTAAATAGCCTCACGGATCTCCTCCTGCGTGCTCAAGCGAAGGATCTCCACCCGGTTGGGCAGCTGGGTCTGGTCAATGAGCACAAGCTGGCTACTGCGGTCATCCAAGGCAACCGTATCAATGGCCATAATGTTGGGCATGCTTCACACCTCTTCGTGCATCAGAAGTTACGGGTCATATCGTAACGGGAATAGAACTCCTTCTGGAAGTCCAGCAAGCGGTCGTTTTGGATAGCTTCCCGAACCTTTTCCATCAGGCGCAGAAGGAAACGCAGGTTATGGATGCTGGCAAGCCGCGCGCCGGTGATCTCACCAGCCTTGAACAAGTGGCGGATATACGCACGGGAGAAGTTGCGGCAGGCGTAGCAATCGCATTCCTCGTCGATGGGACGGAAATCTTTTGCATACTGGGCATTCTTGATGACCAAACGGCCATCGGTGGTAAAGCAGGTGCCGTTGCGGGCAATACGGGTCGCCAGCACGCAGTCGAACATATCCACGCCGCGAAGTACGCCTTCCACCAGACAATCGGGAGAACCGACGCCCATCAGATAGCGGGGCTTATCTCCGGCCATGTGAGGCATAATAGCCTCCAGCATATCGTACATGATGGGCTTGGGCTCGCCAACGCTCAAACCGCCGATGCCATAGCCGAAAAAGTCCATATCCCGCAAGGTCTTTGCGCTTTCAATTCGCAGATCTTTGAAGAAAGCGCCCTGTACGATGCCAAACAACACCTGATCATCATCGGTATGGTGCTTCTGGCATCGTGCGGCCCAGCGATGGGTGCGGTGCATAGCATCCTCAGCCGTGGCATGGTCGCAGGGATAAGCGGTACACACGTCAAAAGCCATCATGATATCAGAGCCCAGTGCATGCTGGATATCCATGCTCACTTCCGGCGAAATAAAGCGCTTGCTGCCATCCAGATGGCTCTGGAAATGCACGCCTTCTTCCTTGATCTTGCGGATGCCGGACAGGGAAAATACCTGAAACCCGCCGCTGTCGGTGAGCACAGGTTTGGGCCAAGACATAAACTTATGCAGACCGCCAGCCTCACGGATCAGATCCTCGCCGGGGCGGAGATGCAGATGATAGGTATTGGAAAGCATGATCTCCGTACCGATCTCCTTCATTTCCCGGGGAGTCATAGCCTTAACGGTAGCCACAGTGCCTACAGGCATGTAAACAGGGGTATGGATATCACCATGAGGCGTGTGCAAAAGCCCCAGCCTTGCACCGGACTGTTTACAGGTTTTCAGAACTTCAAATGAAAACTTGGAGGTTGCCACGGTATTCGCTCCTTACTGGTTGGAAGAAATAGCTTGTTGATTCAAAAATGCTTCAACATCTGCACGATAGGCTTCAAATGCGGACGCTTCAGGCGTCGAAAGGAAACAGAGAGGTTCCTTGCGCGTAGGGTGATCAAACCTGAGAACAGCACCCCACAATGCAATGTTTTCTCCTTTTACGCCCTGTCCGTAGCGCATATCGTTAACGATGGGATGTCCGCTGTCAGCCAGCTGCACACGGATCTGATGCTTACGACCTGTTTGCAGACGAACATGCAGTAATGCAGTGTTTTCTTGAGGAGATGTTGCGAGTACCCGATATTGCAGCCTGGCTTCCTGAGCACCGCTTGTTCCGGCTTTGACAACCCGCACATTACCAGTGGTCTCGTCTTTCTCAAGCCAATTATGAAGAACATTCTGCTCAGGAAGATCGCAGCCGGTGACAACAGTCAGGTACTCACGTTCCATATGGTGGCTGCGCAACTGCTCACTGAGCCGGGAAGCAGCTTTACTGGTGCGTGCAAAAGCCACCAGACCACCCACCGGCCTGTCCAGCCTGTGCACAAGCCCCAGATAAACTTCTCCGGGCTTTTGGTATTTTTCCTTAATATAAGCTTTGCCCCATTCGTGCAGGCTTTCATCACCTGTGCAGTCGCTTTGAGTAAGCATATTGGCAGGCTTTGAGATGACCAGAAGATGGTTATCCTCGTAAACAATCTCAGGCATCGGGCGTCCACCTTGCCGTAGTGCCACAGGGGAGCACGCCGCCACTGGTAACTGCCAGCGCCAGTTCCTCAGCTTCCGCTTTGCCGCCGAAGCGTTCACACAGACAGCGACGGGCGATATTGCCCAGTACGCTGGCAGAAAAACCTGTAGTATAGCCGTTGATCAGGAAGAAAAGTGGTGTATCGCTCATTGCCTGTGCAGCAAGATCAACCAGATCGTAGAGCTCATCTTCCAGTTTCCATACTTCGCCACCGGGACCTCTGCCATAGCTGGGAGGATCCATCAGAATACCATCATAGCTGTTGCCACGGCGCAGTTCACGCCTGACAAAGGCCTTTGCGTCTTCAACGATGAATCGGGTATAGGATTCATGGATGCCGGTCAGATCACGGTTTTCCTTTGCCCACTGTACCATGCCCTTGGCTGCATCCACATGAGTAACATGCGCTCCTGCGGCAGCACAGGCGATGGTAGCACCGCCGGTATAGGCAAAAAGGTTAAGGATCCTGGGTTGGTGACCGAAGCTGGCGGTATTGCGGATACGCTCCTGCATCCACAGCCAGTTGGCTGCCTGCTCGGGGAAAAGACCGGTATGTTTGAACCCTGTGGGCTTTACATAGAACTTCAGGTTTCCCAAATTGATAGTCCATCGATCGGGCAGCTTTTCTTTGAAATCCCAGTGGCCGCCACCGGTTTCGGCACGGCTGTAAGTAGCTTGTGCACGATTCCAGAGTTCGGGTTTGGCTTTGGGCCAGATGACCTGAGGGTCAGGCCTGCGAAGAATGATCTTCCCCCACCGTTCCAACTTTTCGCCGTCGCCGGTATCCAGCACTTCATAGTCCTGCCATTGGTCGCACAGATACATGTATTTTCTCCTTTAATACTTGAAAGCGGGCGGAGCAAAGGCTCCGCCCTTGAATGTTTGCAATTATGCCTTGCGGATCGCAAGAGTGGCTTTCTTGCCGTTGATGTTCCATTCCTTGGAGACGGTATTCTCAGCAGCTGCAGCACTATCCATTGCCTCGGCAAGCACGCTCTGCATGATGAAGCTCTTACCGCTTTCGATGGCAGCAGTCAGTTCTTCGTCGGCCTGATAGGTAACGATGATACGGTCGCTGACTTCGTAAACGGCCTCTTTACGCATGGTCTGCAGCTTGGAGACCACCTCACGCTGATAGCCCTCAGCAATCAGCTCGGGAGTCAGATTGCAGTCAAAGACAACCGTTACACTGCCATCAGACTGAGCAGCAAAGCCGGGCTTCTGAGTGGCCTCGGCAAGCACATCATCCTTGGAAAGCACAACCTCCGTATCCTCTACAGTGAAAGTAAAGTTTTCACCGCGGTCGAAGGTGTCCATCACATCGTTGCCGTCCATTTCCTTCAGCGCAGCACCGATCTTACCCAGCAGCTTGCCGTACTTGGGGCCCAGCGTACGCATCTGCGGTTTCAGGTTATAGGTGGTAAAGGCACGTGCATCATCGGTGAAGATAACACTCTTCACGTTCAGCTCATCCTCTGCCAGTTCGCCGAATTGCTCGTCGAAACTGGTACCCTTTACGTACAGGGTCTGCAGGGGCTGACGCACCTTCAGGTTCGCAGAAGCACGCAGAGCACGGCCAAGGCTGACGACCTCCAGCAGAGCGCTCATCTGCGTATTCAGGTTCTCGTCGATCAGGCGCTCATCTGCTTCAGGGAAGCGGCACAGATGCACGCTTTCGGGAGCGGTCTTATCAACGCTGCAAACCAGATTCTGATAGATATCCTCAGCCATGAATGGAACAAAGGGAGCGATCACCTTGGAAAGGGTGACCAGCACATGGTACAGGGTAGCGAAAGCCGCTTCTTTGGTATCATCCATGCCCTTGCCCCAGAAACGTTCACGGCCGCGGCGTACATACCAGTTGGACAGATCATCCACAAACTTGGTGATGGCGTTGGCAGGCTCGGGGATGCGGAAAGCGGTCAGATCCTCATCCACCTGCTTGATGAGCTGGTTCAGACGGCTCAGGATCCACTTATCCATCAGGGTCAGGTTCACCTTATCCAGAGGATGCTGGGCAGGATCAAAGTTATCGATGTTGGCGTAAAGCACGAAGAACGCATAAGTGTTCTGGAGAGTACCCATGAACTTGCGCTGACCCTCGTTCACAGCCTCGTCGCTGAAACGGCTGGGCAGCCAGGGCGCACCGGCGGTATAGAAATACCAGCGCACAGCATCCGCACCCTGCTTGTTGAGCACAGACCACGGATCCACAACATTGCCGATGTGCTTGGACATCTTGCGGCCTTCAGCATCCTGCACGTGACCCATGACGATGCAATTTTCAAAGGGTGCACGGTCAAACAGCAGCGTACTGATGGCTTCAAGCGTGTAGAACCAGCCACGGGTCTGGACAATGGCCTCAGAGATGAAGTCTGCAGGGAAACGCTTTTCGAAAACCTCCTTGTTTTCGAAGGGGTAATGCCACTGGGCAAAGGGCATGGAGCCTGAATCGTACCAGCAGTCGATAACATCGCTGACACGGGTCATAGGTTTGCCGCACTGGGGGCAGATGATCTGGATCTCATCCACATAGGGACGGTGCAGCTCGATCTCACCTACTTCGGTGGTGGCCATTTCACGTAGCTCCTGCTTGGAACCGATCACATGGATGTGGCCGTCCTCGCAGCGCCAGATGGGCAGCGGAGTACCCCAGTAACGCTCACGGCTGAGGCCCCAGTCATGCACATTTTCCAGCCATACGCCCATACGACCTTCTTTGATATTCTCGGGCATCCAGTTGATGGTGCGGTTATTGGCAACAAGCCTATCGCGCACGGCGGTCATCTTGATGTACCAAGTGGGACGGGGATAGTACAGCAGAGGCGTATTGCAGCGCCAGCAGAAGGGATAATCGTGAGCAAAGGGAACGGCTGCAAACAGCAAGCCACGTTCCTTCAGATCATCAAGGATCAGCTGGTCGGCATCCTTGACGAACACACCGGGCCACTTGGTTTCGGCAGTCATGCAGCCCTGAGTATCAACAAAGTTGACAAAAGGAATATCATTGGCCTGACAAACACGGTTGTCATCCTCACCGAAAGCAGGAGCGATATGGACGATACCGGAGCCATCGGTCATGGTGACGTAATCATCACAGACCACACGCCATGCCGGCTTATCAAGCTTACCAACGGCAAAGTCGAACAGCGGCTCGTATTCCTTACCGGCCAGTTCGGCACCGGTCATTTCCTCATGGATGGCAGCATCCTTCGCCTTTTCACCAAAGACAGCATCCATCAGAGCCTTTGCCATGACGTAGTTCTTGCCTTCAATGGTAAAACGGGCGTACATATCCTGCGGATTCACACACAGGGCAAGGTTGCTGGGCAGAGTCCAGGGAGTGGTAGTCCAGGCAAGGAAATAGGTATCTTCCCAATCCTTGGTCTTGAACAGAACAAAGGCAGAAGTTTCCTTAACATTTTTATATCCTTGCGCAACCTCATGACTGCTGAGCGCAGTACCACAGCGGGGGCAATAGGGAGCGATCTTGTGGCCAAGATAAAGCAATCCCTTTTCGTGGATGGTCTTCAGGCTCCACCACTCAGATTCGATATAATCATCCTTATAGGTGATGTAGGGATTTTCCATGTCCGCCCAGAAAGCAACACGGTCGCTCATCTCTTCCCATTCGGACTGGTACTTCCATACACTCTTCTTGCACTCTTTGATGAAGGGCTCAATGCCGTATGCTTCGATCTGAGGCTTACCGTCCAGACCGAGGATCTTTTCCACTTCAAGCTCAACGGGCAGGCCATGCGTATCCCAGCCGGCTTTACGGAGAACATCCTTCCCCTTCATAGCCTGGAAACGAGGGATCAGATCCTTGATGGCACGGGTCTCGATGTGTCCGATGTGAGGCCGACCGTTTGCTGTGGGCGGGCCATCAAAGAAGGTGAAGCGCTCGTTGCCCTCATTGGCGTGGAAGCTCTTCTCGATGATTCCACGTTCCTTCCACATGGCAAGGGTCTCTTTTTCGCGCTCGACGAAATTCATGTCTGTGGGAACCTTACGATACATGTTTCCTTTTCCTCCTTGCGGCAATGCCGCTTATGCTGTGTTTGCCCCTTAGGCGGTTTTGAACATGAAAAAACCGTCCCGAGGCTATCGGGACGGATGATGATTGCATCGATCCGCGGTACCACCCGCATTGACAGCTTTGCTGCCCACTCTGCGCCGACACATGATCGGCATGCCCTTTCACGGGAGCACCCGGGAAACCCTAACGATTGTTCAGGCTTCCAGCTCAGGGGTGATGGGGCTTGCACACTTCGGCATCCGGCTCACACCAACCCGGATTCGCTTAGCCGAAGAAGCTGGCGAAGACCGTCCCCTTCATAGCTGATGGAAAGCATTATACTAAAAGAAAACAGAAAAGTAAAGGGCGAATGCTATGTTTTTTGCTTCATTAAAATATAAAGATCAGCTGTATGGCAATTTGATTTGATGAAAATGGACAAAAAAATACCGTTGACAACATGCTCATTCTGTTGTATGCTAATGACACATCAATTAAGCAACTATGTTACCAAACCAAACAGGCAGAGAATTGCTGCCGTGTTTATTTGTCTCCAATGGCTCATGTGTATGGGCCAAATAAATAAAAGGAGTGACTGACTTATGAAAAAGTTGGTATCTATCCTCTTGGTTCTGGTTCTTTCCCTCTCTCTGCTGACTGTTGCTTCCGCTGAAGCCCCCAAGAAGGTCGGCGTGGCCATGCCCACCATGGACCTCCAGCGCTGGATTCAGGACGGCGACAACATGAAGAAGCAGCTGGAAGCTGCCGGCTACGAAGTTGACCTGCAGTACGCCAACAACGACGTTGCTACCCAGGTTTCCCAGATCGAGAACATGCTGCTCAACGAAGTGGAAGTTCTGGTTGTTGCCTCCATCGACGGCGGCGCTCTGGGCACCGTTCTGCAGCAGGCCAAGGAAGCCGGCGTTATCGTTATCGCTTACGACCGTCTGCTGACCGGCACCGAGTACGTGGACTACTACACCACCTTCGACAACTACAAGGTTGGTCAGATCCAGGGCCAGTACATCGTTGACAAGTTCGATCTCGAAAACACCACCGAGACCTACACCATCGAGTTCACCGCCGGTTCCCCCGACGATAACAACGCTGGTCTGTTCTTCGCTGGCGCTTACGACACCGTGAAGCCCTATCTGGATGCTGGCAAGCTGGTTTGCGTTTCCGGTCAGACCGATTTCGAAACCGTTGCTACTCCCGCTTGGAAGTCTGAAACCGCTCAGGCTCGTATGGACAACATCCTGTCCGGCTTCTATGCTGATGCCCTCACCGGCGGCCAGAAGCTCGACATCTGCCTGTGCTCCAACGACTCCACCGCTCTGGGCGTGACCAACTCTCTGGTTGCTTTCGGCTTCACCGCTGAGAACATCCCCGTCATCACCGGTCAGGACTGCGACATCGCCAACACCAAGAACATGGTGCAGGGCCTGCAGGCCATGTCCGTATTCAAGGATACCCGCGCTCTGGCCGAAGCTACCGTTAAGATGGTTGGCGTAATCCTGAGCGGCGCTGAAGTCGAAGTGAACGCCACCTACGCCAACGGCGTTAAGGACGTTGCTTACTTCAACTGCACCCCCGTGTTCGCCGATGCTTCCAACTACACCGAGTTGCTGATCGAAAGCGGCTACTACACTGCTGAAGATCTGGCTATCGCCGAGTAATTTCGATCATACGAACACCTAACTTCGTCTGACGACGGGAGACGGACGTTCCTTCGTCCGTCTCCCGTTTCGGATTTTCGGGAGGAATGTCTTTTGGGCAATATAATCCTCAAAATGCAAAATATCACCAAGGAGTTCCCCGGCGTTAAGGCGCTGGATAATGTGAACATCGAGGTGACGGAAGGTGAGATCCATGCCCTTTGCGGCGAAAACGGCGCTGGTAAGTCCACGCTGATGAATGTTCTCAGTGGTATTTATCCCTACGGCACGTATGAAGGCGATGTTATTTATCAGGATAACGTCTGCCGTTTTAAAAACATTAAAGATAGCGAACGTATCGGTATCGTTATCATCCATCAGGAGCTTGCGCTGGTGCCTTATCTGAGCATTGCCGAGAACATGTTCCTTGGCAACGAACAGGCTAAGCACGGTGTAATCGACTGGGACGAAACCAATCAGAAAGCAGCCGAGTTCATGGCAATGGTAGGTCTGCAGGATTCCCCCTCTACACTGATCAAAGATATCGGTATGGGTAAACAGCAGCTTGTCGAAATCGCCAAGGCCCTTGCCAAGAATGTTAAGCTGCTCATTCTGGATGAGCCCACCTCATCCCTGAACGAAAGCGATGCACGCAAACTGCTGGATCTGCTGATTGAGTTCAAGGAAACCAAGGGCATCACAAGCATCATCATCTCCCACAAGCTCAATGAGATCAGTTATTGTGCCGATAAGATCACTGTTATCCGTGACGGCCAGAGCATTGAGACCCTTGTGAAGGGTGTGGATGAGCTTTCTGAAGAACGGATCATCAAGGGCATGGTAGGCCGCGAAATGACTAACCGCTATCCCAGCCGTGAGCACAACATCGGCGATGTAGCGATGGAAGTACGCAACTGGAATGTATACCATCCCTTCTATGCAAACCGTAAGGTTGTTGATAATGTATCCATCAATGTGCGACATGGCGAGGTTGTTGGCTTTGCCGGTCTGATTGGCGCCGGACGTACCGAGCTTGCCATGTCTGTATTCGGCCATGCCTACGGCACCAAGATCTCCGGTGAACTGGAACTGAACGGCAAGCCCGTTCGCCTTACCTCCATTCCGCAGGCTATTGAAGCCGGTTTGGCGTATGTGACCGAGGACCGCAAGGGTGATGGTTTGATTCTGACCAACAGCATCAAGCACAACACCACTCTGTCCCGTCCTGCTTTCATCAGCAATCACGGCATCATCGACAAGGATCTGGAAAAAGCCAAAGCTGAAGAAATCCGCATCAAGCTGGGTGTTAAAACACCTACTGTGGAACAGGATGTGGGCAATCTGTCTGGCGGTAACCAGCAGAAAGTTCTGGTTGGCAAATGGATTTTTGCACAGCCCGATGTACTGATGATGGATGAACCCACACGCGGCGTTGACGTCGGTGCCAAGTATGAGATTTACCAAATCATCAACAATCTGGTCAGTCAAGGAAAAGCCGTTATGATGATCTCCTCTGAGCTGCCCGAACTTTTGGGTATGTGCGACCGCATCTATGTAATGAATGAAGGCCGCCTGATTGCCGAACTCAAGGCAGAAGATGCATCTCAGGAAATCATTATGAGCTACATTATGCAAGACAGCAAAGGAGGGATCGGCGCATGAACACCAAGAAGCGCACTGCAAAGCTTGACCTGAAGCAATACGGTATGCTGATGGCGCTGGTCGCAATTATCGTACTGTTTACCATTCTGACCGGCGGTAAGCTGATCAAACCCATGAACATCAGTAACCTGATCTTCCAGAATTCCTATGTCATCATTCTGGCGATTGGTATGCTGCTGTGTATCCTCACCGGCGGCAACATTGACCTTGCCTGCGGCTCTGTAGTCGGTCTGGTGGGTGCCTGCGCAGGTACTTTCATCATCGAACAGGGCTGGAACGTGTACCTGTCCATTGCCCTGTGCCTGTTGATCGGTATTGCGGTTGGTATGTGGCAAGGTTTCTGGATTGCCTACGTGGGTATTCCCCCGTTCATTTGTACACTGAGCGGCATGTTGGTGTTCCGTGGCATCACTCTGCTGATCCTCAAGGGCATGACCCTTGCTCCCTTCCCCACCACTTACCAGCTGCTTTCTACCGGCTATATTCCGGATATCGTTGCCGAGTTCACGTTGTTTGGCAACAAAGTAAATTTGTTGTGCTTGCTGGTGGGCGTGTTGATTGCTGTCGGTTTCTGCGTTTCTCAGATCATCAGCTATATCAACAAGCAGAAGAAGGGCTATGAGAATCAGCCCATTCTGGTAATGATCATCAAGATGATCGTCATCTCTGCTGCTGTAATCTGGGTGTTCTACCTGCTGTCCCGTTATCGTGGTATCCCCACCGTACTGATCATTCTGGGTCTGCTGCTGGTGGTTTACAGCTTCTTCACCCAAAAGACTGTCCGTGGACGCCATCTGTACGCCATCGGCGGCAACATGAAGGCTGCACGTCTCTCCGGTGTTAAGACCAAGCAGATGATGTTCTTTGCCTATACCAACATGTCCTTTATCGCAGCTGTTGCCGGTCTCGTATTTGCCGCACGCTTGAACAGCGCAGCACCTACCGCCGGTCAAAGCTTTGAAATGGACGCCATTGCCAGTTGCTTCATCGGTGGCGCTTCCGCTTACGGCGGTACCGGTACCATCAGCGGCGCTCTGATCGGCGCTTTGATCATGGGCGTACTGAACAATGGTATGTCTCTGCTGGGCTTGAGCTCCAATCTGCAGCAGGTAGTAAAGGGTCTGGTTCTGCTGGCTGCTGTCGCCTTCGACGTCATCAGTAAGAACAACCTGATCCAGCTGCCCAAGCTGAATGAGTTGTTCAAAGGCAAGAAGGTTGCTGATGTAACTGAAAAGGTCTGATGTGTATCCCGAATTACAAAACGAGATGCCCTCTTCGGAGGGCATCTCGTCAGCTCGTCAAAAAACACGCCTGCGGCGGCTTTTTTGACGACTATTGCACCGTTTGCCTAGGAGCCTACGGCTCCCCGGGCGGCAAACGGCGATAAGAACCCCTTGCTACGCAAGGGTTTAGAAACCACCCTACACCCCGCCGGTTTCGGATTGACAGTCGGAGGGCTGCGGCCCTCCGATACCTCTGGGACTTCTTTGACAGTCTGAGCAGATGCAGAGTTTTTCTGCATCTGCTTTTTCTTGTTACCCCATGCTGCGAAAACAAAAAATGAAGAAAATTTGTCAAAAGTGTTTAGAATGTATCGCAAACCTTGCATTTGGGAAACAATTTTGATACACTATACGCATCACCAGCAGAAACGGAGGCGAAGGTTTTGACGGATGTTGCCATCATTGGAAAGGGGCCGGCTGGCTGGTCCTGTGCCATCACTGCCAGAATGAGAGGGCTCTCGGCAACGGTCGTTGCACCGGAAAACGACACGGGCTGGTTGCGTACCGCAGAACGGATTGATAACTATCCGGGCATGCCGCAGATCAGCGGCAAAGCGATGCTGGACAGTTTCCGTGAGCAGGCGCTGGCAATGGGGGCAGAAGAGAGGCATGGACTTGTACGGCAGATTATGCCTATGAAAGACCGCTTCATGCTGTTGGTGGAAAATGATGTAATGGAAGCCGGTACCGTGGTGCTGGCCATGGGTGCAGCAAGACCCACACTTCTGCCCGGTGAGGAAGAACAGCTTGGACGAGGCGTCAGTTACTGCGCTACCTGTGATGGTATGTTCTACCGTGGTAAACGCATCGCAGTATTATCTGCATCCCTTCAGGGCGTGGAGGAGAGCCGCTTTTTGGCAGGCCTTGCAGGAAGCATGGATTATTACAGCCTGAAGCCTCATGACACGGAAGAATTGCCAGGACTTGCTGTTCGAAGATCGGAGAAGCCACGGTCCATTGCAAGAAATGAAAAAGGACTTGTGCTGGTTACCGATCAGGGCGAGGAAAACTATGACGGAATTTTCATTTTCCGGGCAGCAATGCCGCTGAATATGCTCCTTTCCGAACTTGCGACCGAGGGCAGCTTCATTCCTGTGGATCGGGAAATGCAGACCAATCTACCCGGCGTGTTTGCAGCAGGCGATTGTACCGGTCAGCCGCTGCAGATTGCCAAAGCGGTTGGAGAAGGCAATGTTGCGGCTATATCCGCTGCGGCTTTTCTTGCAAAACGTGGATGATACTTCCTGCCTGCTTCGTTGTATCTGCAGGGAGGCACACATAAAAGCTTTAGGAGGATTTGATGATGAAGAAGAATGGTTTCCGTCAGGCAGCTTCTTTGATGATGGCTTTTTGCCTGTTGCTCTGCGGTACGGCATGCGCCCAGACCGATCCCAACTATGAGGCAGAGGTGCTGGATCCACTGATGGATTTGGTGTGTGCGGCAGGCTACGATCCCACTGTCAGTTTGGAAATGGTTATTCCCGATTCGGAAGGGGTTCTGGAGATCGGCTTTGTGGATAACTTTATTCGTCTGGCACAGGAACGTGGTGTGCTGGGCGTTACGACCGATACCATGAACGATCCCAACGCTCAGACGGCGCTTCTTCAGAACATTTTTGCCGCTCAGCTGCCCAAGACCGAGGTTGTCGTTCCTGCACAGCCACTTACCCAGTATGTGGGCTTTAAGCCTGTAACGGTCAATCCTACCGGCGAAGCGGGCGCTTTGCAGATTGTAGGCGAAATGTACATGGCCCCTAAACCCATTCAGCAACTTGCGGATGAGGAATTTGCTCAGGTGCTGTGGATCGATCGTGCCATCTTTACCTTCAGCAGTGATGAAAATGCCTATGGCGGATATCGGCTCATGGGTTTTGCCACGGGGCTTGAACTGAGCGTAGAGCAGGAGATGCAGGCCTATTCCGAAAGCATCGTGGTGGAATACGTGAATACCAACCTTGGTTTTATGGTGCTGTATCCTGCTGTA
This sequence comes from Candidatus Limiplasma sp., assembly GCA_045538465.1. Classification (GTDB taxonomy): domain Bacteria; phylum Bacillota; class Clostridia; order Christensenellales; family Aristaeellaceae; genus Limiplasma. The sequence continues at coordinate 49,395 of JAZSRK010000112.1, forward strand.
TTCACAGATGATCTGTTGGTGGAGGATGCCAATGGCGTTTCCGCCAGTCTGGCAGATGGCAGCGTGTCCTTCTTTGCACGCCGCAGCGATAACACGGAAGGTGCGAAGCTTGCCGATCATGTTGCGGCAGAAGCCGCTGCTCATTCCGGTGCACTGATCGATGTAAATGATGAGCTGTGCTACGGTGCTGTGTCCTACATTGAGGGCGGTTATGCGGTATATGACGTATATGTGGTTACCGATCAGCACATCTATCAGGCACAGTTGAAGTATCTGACCACCCTGATGAGTGAATACAGCATGTACAACTCCTACCTGCTCAACAGCTTTGGCGTTGATGAGCTGGCTGCAGGCTGAGCCGTTTGAAACGAACGGAATGAGCCCGATTTCCACAGAGGTGGGAGAATGCGAAAGGCACAATTTATCCTTTGAAAAGCAAACGAGTATCCGGTGTTCTGGATACTCGTTTGCTTTTTGATCGTCTGACTTGTCTGCCCGTATGCTGCGCCTTTTGGAGATTGGATCAATCATTACCCTCCGAAAAACACTTTGCTTATACGTTGGCGATCAGTGTGGTCAGGGATCTTCTTTGGCCTTCGGTAGGCTCTTTCAGTTTACCGTTTTTCAGGAGCGTTGTGATGCAGTGCACAAGGAACCAGCCGTCAGCGTGGAATACAAACTGCAGCTCATACTCTTTTATCCTTCTAAGATGTGCAGGAACCGATTCCAGTACAGCTTTCGCATAAGGCACTTTCAGTGCATCAAAGTCGGCCTGATGCTTTACCTTGATTCGCTCGCCGATAGCAAGGAGTTTATCACGGATCTCTTCGCTTGCCAAAACCACGATCTGCCATGCGGATTTGAATTGTCCGTCATAATCACCGTTGGTTTTTACGCAGCCGCGCTCCGTCAGCCAGGCGTACTCATCCTTTGAAAGCCGGCTCTCAAACTCTCTTTCATAGAGGGTGAGAATGTGTTTGGCATCTTCAGAATACTGCAAGCCATGGTGTTCGCCCCGGTCAGACCACTCGCTGTTGATCTGCCAGAGGATGTGGTTGCCGTTTCCATTCCACATGGGGCCGCACCAGTTTTTCATATACACATAGTCTTCAGGGAGAATCATTTCATCCGGAACAACGGACGCATGGAAGATGTTATGCGCACCATCCGGACGGATCGTGGCAACCTCTTCAAACGAGATGCGCTCATCCAGCAGTTTCTTACCGGACCAGGCTGCTATATAGGGGATCAATGTCCACAGAATGAAATTATGGTCTGCTTTAGGGGTATCTGTCAGGGAGACAGGCTGGTCCGTCTGTCCGCACCTGATATCAGGGTCATCAAGAATGCCGGAAGAGGTCAACTCATCATACAGGTCGTTCGCAAACAGCTCCGCAGCACGTTTGTACATAGTATTCTGCATGGTAAGCAGCTCTGCAGTCGGCTCGCTGATGATAAAGTTGATCATGTACTTATCCTTCTGCGCCTGTAAAAAGCCGTATTCCTCAAGAAATTCAACCTCTGTTTCCACATACACCGGAGAAACCCCAAGGTCATCTGCAATTTCGTTAAGGGTCTTTGCCGTGTTGCGCACACAGTAGCAGATGTTTTGGGCCAGCGTGGAGCGAAAGAATTCATCGGCAGATCTTTTGCCAACGGAGCCGTTGATGCCGTAAGAGTGAAAGCGAATGGGGTTAAACTTAAGCTGGCTTGCTTTTCTCATCGTGTCCATACCTCGTTTCAATTCTTTTTTGGCTTCAAACAAGTGCCATTTGACGGTTCCGAGAGGAATTCCCAGCTCACTTGCGATATCTGCCTGCTTGCGATTTTCAAAGTAATACGCAATGACGATTCTTCTTTGCAGCTTTGACAGATAAGCGATCTCAGCCTGAAGACGATGGATGGCCTCTGTATTATCGCCCATGTGCAGCTCAGAGCACGAAGCTGCAAGCTGCACCGCAACCTCATCAATCGAAACTCCGACCATACTTTTCGCAGTGTCACGATAGTAGTTGCTGAGCGTGTTATGGGCAACGGTCCAGATGAACTTTCCCATATCCGCAACATCATCCTTGACAAGGAGCGCACGGTATGCTTTGATTGCAACCTCTTGCGACAGATCCTCTGCATCCTGAATGCTTTTACACCTCTTCAGAGCAAATCCGAATATGGGCTTCAGGTATTCGGTTATGGCTTTTTCTACGTCCTGTCTGTTCACTTGTTTGCACCTCATTGAAAGCTTTCACCTATATAGACACACAAATCTGAAAAAGGTTGGAACTTTTTCAAAATTGGGGTGTACTCTGCATCGGTAACCGTTCGACCACCCTGTTCAGTACCCTGCCACAGTAACATACGAAACCGCAAGCCTTGGCTTGCGGTTTCACAGACTGTTGAAAAACCCAAGGAGGTATTGGAGGGCCGCAGCCCTCCAATTGCCAAACCGAAACCAGCGACATGTATTGCGGCCCAAATCCGACCTGTGGTCAGATTTGGGCTTCGGCG
>JAZSRK010000037.1:0-46036 GCA_045538465.1 Candidatus Limiplasma sp.
GTGGCAAATACCTCTTGCTTTGTGCTATACTATTCATGGCGATTGAGTCCTCCGTTAGTTTTGTGGTTTGGCGATTACATTCTAACTGACTCTTTCGCTTTTTTCTATGCCTCCCAGTCTCACATCTATTGTAACGCTACAATGAGGAATGCTGTCCCCGCCGTTCACCATTGACATTAGCGCATCTTTGCCCGATAATATTTCTTGATGATGCAGGCCCCGCTGGCCTGCGGCACACAGGAGGGGTACGATGGATTTTTTGCCGATCTCCATGGCAGATATGAAAAAACGCGGCTGGGATGCGCCCGATTTTGTCTACGTTGTAGGCGAAGCCTATGTGGATCATCCCTCTTTTGGGCATGCCATCATCAGCCGGGTATTGGAGAATGCAGGCTATCGCATTGCCATGCTATGCTTGCCTAAGTACCATACCGCAGATGATTTTCGCCGTTTCGGCAAACCCAAGCTCGGCTTTTTGGTTTCCTCCGGCGTTATCGACAGCATGGTGAACCATTACACTGCAGCCAAGAAGCGCCGCAACGAGGATGCATATGCCCCCGGCGGCCAAGCCGGTTTGCGCCCCGACCGGGCTGTGACCGTATACTGCAACCGCATCCACGAAGCCTACCCAGGCATGCCGGTGCTCATTGGCGGCGTGGAGGCTTCCTTGCGCCGTTTTTCCCACTACGACTACTGGGATGATAAAGTGCGCCGCAGCGTATTGGTAGACAGCGCCGCTACTTTGCTGATGTACGGCATGGGCGAAAAGACCATTATCGATTGTTGCGATTGGGTGCGCCGTGGTATGCCCGCCCACGAACTGATCGATCTCCATGGCATCTGCTACATGGCCAAACAGCCCCCAAAGGATGCCATCATGACCCCCAGCCACAGCGAGGTGGCTGCCGACCCCAAAGCCTATGCTCAGGCTTTTATGCTGGAATACGGCGAACAGGATCCTGTACGGGGCAAAGTTGTGTGCCAAATGCAAGATACTCAGCGCTATCTGGTGCAAAACCCGCCTGCTTTACCACTGGGTACCGGCGAATTGGATGCAGTATACGACCTACCTTTCACGCGCCGGGCGCATCCCAGCTACGACAAACTGGGCGGCGTGCCTGCCCTCAAGGAGGTACGCTTCTCTCTGAGCGCTGTACGAGGCTGCTATGGTGCATGCAATTTCTGTGCGCTCACCTTCCATCAGGGACGCATCGTTACGGCCCGCAGCGAGGCATCGCTGCTGAAAGAAGCCCGTCTGCTGACCACTTTTCCCGACTTTAAGGGCTATATTCACGATGTGGGCGGCCCCACGGCCAACTTCCGAGCGCCTGCCTGCGAAAAGCAGCTGAAAAGCGGAGCCTGCAAAAACCGCCAGTGCCTCTACCCCACCCCCTGCAAAAATTTGAAGGTGAGCCACAAGGAACTGTGCCAGCTGCTGGAAAAGATGCGGGCGCTGCCCAAGGTGAAGAAGGTATTCATCCGTTCCGGCATCCGTTTTGATTATGTAATGGCCGATAAGGATCCTGCCTTCCTCAAGCAGCTGTGCCAGCACCATGTAAGCGGACAGCTAAAGGTAGCGCCTGAGCACATCAGCCCCAATGTGCTGGCCAAGATGGGCAAGCCCAACCGGGAGGTATACGACCGCTTTGTGCAGCGCTACGAGCAGATCAACAAAAATCTGGGGCTCAAGCAGTATTTGGTGCCTTATCTGATGTCCAGCCATCCCGGCAGCACCCTCAATGATGCGGTTTTGCTGGCGGAATACCTGCGGGATATCGGTCACCAGCCGGAGCAGGTGCAGGATTTCTACCCCACTCCCGGCACGCTGAGCACCTGTATGTACTACACAGGCATCGATCCCCGGGACATGACCCCGGTATATGTGCCCAAAACAGCCCACGAAAAAGCCATGCAGCGTGCACTTCTGCAATACAAAAACCCCCGCAACCACGATCTGGTGCGGGAGGCGCTTCGCCTTTGCAGCCGGGAAGACCTGATCGGTTACGGGCCCCATGCACTGGTGCCGCCGGAGCGGGGCGCCGATGGTAAGCGCTATGAAGCGGCGAGACAAGAAGCCTTTGCAAAGCGGACTCCCGCAAAAGCTGCCGGCACCGGCCGTCGCAGCCCTCGAAGCGTCGCCAAGCATGCAGACTACCGCAGCAGAACCGAAAAAAGTCCATCCTCACGCCGCCAAAGCGAAGGGGAGGCCGTCAGCCGCCGTACCAGCACAGGCAGAGGGCACAGAAAATGATCATAAGCAACCCCTTTTCATCGGCGGCGCTATCCAACGATCAAAGATCACCGCCATAACAAAGAGCACCACCGTAGGATCTTTTCTCCATCCTACGGTGATGCTCTTTTCTATTTGGCTGATAGTGCTTAGCCAGCTGCCAGCTCGTCCACGCCAAAGCTGTTGAGCAGGTAGCCGTTGTACATGCTGTACTCGCTCATCAGGCTGGTCAGGTAGCGCAGCTGAGCCTGATATACATAGCCTTCGGTAACAACGTAAACATCATATACTGCATAGCCGTCAACCGTGTAGGATACCGTACCATAGCAAAGTTCTTCGTTTACCTCCACCACGGCCCCGGGCTGTTCGGCTGCCATGGCCTGCACATGGGCTGCCAAATCGTTGCCGGTGGTATTTTCGTTTCGACGGGCAAAGAAGGAAGCGCTATTATCCGGCAGGGTCGCAGAAACACCATTGGCTTCTTCCACCAGCAGATCATCGGTAAAAACAGCGGGATAGAGCACCATAAAGCCCAGATTGGTGTTGACATATTCCACTACGATGCTTTCGGAATAAGCCTGCATCTCTTCCTCCACGTTCAATTCCAAGCCAGTGGAGAAGCCCATCAGACGGAAGCCGTTCATCGCAGTGGCATCGCTCTTGAAGGTAAAGATGGCGCGGTCGATCCAGATCACTTGGCTAAACTCGTCTTCCGCCAGCTGATCCAACGCCTTGGGAGCCATGTACATCTCGCCCACGATCTGCAGAGAGCCTGCATCGCCCGTATTATTGACCGTAACGGGCTTAAAGCCTACATACTGGGTGCCCACATCGGTAGCTACTACCAGCTCGGTCTGAGGCAACTGCGCTGCAAAGACAGACTGTAGAAGCGCAGTCTGGGCTGCGGGGTCAGACATCGTTTCGCCAGTAATGCCCAGCACACCACGGGCCTGACCTAAACGGATGAAAGCATCCACAAAGCTGATCTCCAGCACGCCTTCGGAATCGGGAATGACCAGTGTAGCGGCAGCAGTGGGGTCGTAGCCCGCAGCACATACCAGATCCATCAAAGGATAAAGAGCCTCCAAATCGGCGCTGGGCTCGTTTTCGGCAACGGCCGTACCGCAAAGGAGCAAGCAGAGGGTCATCAGCAGCGCGGCTGCCTGACGGAACAGGTTTTTCTTCATGTTGAGATTCCTCCTATTAGCATATCTTTGGATCGATTTGGTATCTCCTTCGATGATTCAACGAATGGACGGAGCGGTTTCATCCACGTTTGGCAAGAAAAGCCGCACAAGAAATCGCTGCAATGTTGCCCTCGCCCACTGCTTTGGCAATTTGCAACGGCTGCCCGGTGCAGTCGCCAGCGGCAAAAACGCCTGGAACGTTGGTTTTCATCTCCCGGTCTACCGGTATAAAGCTGCCTTCTGTTTTCAGGTCGCTCAGAAGCATGCCCAGCGGCATAGCTGCACGGAAGATGAATACGCCATCGTAGGTCTCCTCGCCTTGGTCGGTGGTAAGCACCACGCCCGCTTCGCTGCGGCTGATCGCCTGGGGCTTTTCCTGCCGCGAGGCGGCGTTTTCGGGCAGTTCATCGGTCGGATGAAGCTTGAGGGAATAATAATCTAAACCAGCAGCGAGGCGAGCTAAAAAGGTCGTTTCCTCCACGCCTTGCACAGAGGATGACAAAACGGCGATCCGCTTACCTCTATAAAACATACCATCGCAGGTGGCACAATAGCTGACGCCCCTGCCCAGCAGTTCTTCCTCGCCCGGCAGCAGCTTGGGTCTGGCTGCACCCATGGCCAGCACCACAGAGCCAGCCTCCATCACATCGTTTTCCACCAGCAGCATAAAATGACCGCCCATGGGCATGATCTGGCGCACAAGGCCATGGCGCTCCTCTGCCCCCATTCCCAGCGCCTGCTGGCGAAAAGCTTCCAGCAATTCCTGCCCGCTTACCTGCGGCATGCCGGGATAGTTGTCGATCCTTTGAGCGGTACGCAACCAGCCTTCATCATTTTTGGGAGCAATAACAACAGCAGATAAGCCGCGCATTCGAGCAGTCATTGCGCAGGACCAGCCAGCAGGACCTTTTCCGATAATGGCAACATCCACCATGGCAATGCCTCCTCCTTTATTTGCATCTTGAATCAAGCACAGTGTATCAAAAATGTTTCAACATTGCAAGCGATTTAATATATTATACACATTTATGACAAAATTCATTCTGTTTGTGTATAGATAACAGGGCTGGAACAGCTTTACGTTCCAGCCCTGGTTATTATGCTTCTTTTTTCAGTTTTGCGCACAATACGTGCCCGCAAAGCCCTGCGGAGCTTTGGCTTATTTCTTCAAAACCGAAGCTGCTCATTGCGCTGCGTGCTTCTTCTGCGCTGGGCACCTCTGCTTCTTGCATGAGCCCATCGCCCAAAAGACGCAGGAGCCTATCCAGAACCGGCGGCAAGCGACGCAAACCAAGCACCAATCGTCCACCGGGTCTCAGCACTCTTTTGCTCTCCCTGAGCTGTTCCTTCAGGGCCTCCAAGCCGCCCTCGCAGGGATGCAGCAGCACCGCATCGAACGTATCGTTCTGCCACGGGATATCGCCCACGGCGGCGTATACAAAGTCGCCCCCATCCAAGCGTGCTCGGGTCTGGCGTACTTCTTCCATCCGGTCGGAAACACCGCATACTTGGCAATTGGTATGCTGCAAAAGATACCCAGCCAGTTGACCGCTGCATACATTCCCATCCAGCACGACTGCGCCACAAGAAAGGTCAGCGTGGTAAAGCATCGCTTTCTCAAGCGTGCGGATATGCGGCTCCCTTACTGCAGCTTCATTGCGCAAATAATTCTCTTCCTGTACTCTGGTGGTCATGCTGTGCCTCCTTTGCATGGGCAAGTTCCCCATGCAAAGGAATTATATCACACTTTTGAAATAATTGCACGCATTTTTGTAACATTTGTTCACATTTTATCAATCAATGTGCATAATAAGACTTTTCACCACCGCGATCCAGCCAGAAAAGCAGCAAACCATCCAACAATATCGTCAGCAACAGCACCGCTACGAAGGAGACATACCAGCCCAAACCCCACTTCATCAGCAGGATAAACGCACCTACCAACAGCGCCGTCAGCGCCAAGGCAACCAACATGCATAGCAGTACACTGAAATTCTCCTTCACGGCTTGGGTTTCGGTTTTCCAATCCAGCTTGGGGTGCAGGGCATCCATCAGCACGCCCGCCAAGCTGTACAGATAGGCAAAGGGCAAAACGCACAGGAATGCCAGCACATTTTGCTGCCAGAAGTTCGGCAGCAGCACACATGCGATCACCAACAGCAGTACAGCACCCACCATATGGAACACCACGCCCATATTCACCTTGGCATGCAGCTGCACTCTGCCGCTTACCGGGTAGGTTTTGCGAAGTTCATGGCACTTGCCCTCCCGTGAAACCGACGTGCTGGGGGCCTGCCCCATCATGCCCAAGGTAGCAAATACAGCTGTTGCTACAGCAAGATAAGCCCCTTTAGGTACCAGTTTCAACGCACCGGAAAGATCAACAAAATCAATACCTTCACCGGCAGCAACTGCCATGACGACCAGCATGAGCGGCATGGCGATCATACCGATCAAGCAATTGGTAGCATACACGGGAATGGTCAGTACATCCCGTACCTCCTGCCACAAGAGGGCGATCTTGGGGCTGCGTTCCCCTTCCTTACCCAAGCTGCGCTTTTTGCCACGGTTCACCTGACCAATAGCCTCTGCTTGACGCACAGCCAGCTTCATATAGCTGCCGCCCAGCAGCCACACAGCCAGCGCAGCGATCACAAGAGAAACCAGCACAAACAAACCCAGTTTCAGCCAGCCAGCTGCGCCTGCGGTCACCATGCCATCCAGCGCCCACTGGAGCCACGGCATTTTCTGCAATAGGATGGAGGTAAGGGAGCCTCGCCCGATCAGCAGCGAAAGCAGCCATTGTGTGATCTCCTCTTCGCTCACTTTCATCAGGCTCATCTCGCCCACCACAATGCCGATGAACAAGCCCAGCGCCAGAATAGTGGTCATGCCCTCCCGGCGCTTCCACAGTCGGCTGATACGAATAAGCAAAAAGCTGAGGATCATCCCCACGGTCAAGGGAAGTACCGGCACCACTGCAAACACCAGCACGCTCTTTAGATAATACGCAAAACCTGCTCCGCTGGATAGACCATATAAAATAATGACAGGTGCACAAATGAGAAGGGATTCCAGCGCATTTTCTACCATGACCATCAGCATTTTACCCGTCAGGATGCTGCGGGAGGTGAGGGGCATACCAGCCAAAAAGTTGGTATCCTTGCCGAAAAACAACAGGCCATTGATATGGAAAAAACCAGCGATCAGATACAAAAGTGTGCTTGCCAAAAGCGCAAACCCAAGCACAGCCTGACCCTGACCGATGCCGTTCAGCATCCGGAACATCATATATTCCAAGAAAACGACCGTTCCGTATAAGTACAGGATCAAAAGAGCAAGCCCTACCACTTTCAGCACAGCCACAAACTTGGACTGCTTTTCCTTAGCGTAGCTGCCGGGCTTGAATGCTGCCAAACGATCGAGCAGCAGCATACGAAGATAAGCCGACATGGGTTACTCTCCTTTCTCCACCAAGTCCAGAAACAGCTCTTCCAGCGTGCTGTCTCCACCCTCGCCCCGGAGGGATCCCAGCGTACCTTTGGCGATCAGCTGGCCTTGCTTGATAATGCCGATCTGGTCGCACAGGCGCTCTGCCACATCCAATACATGGGTGGAGAAGAACACCGTATGCCCCTTATCAGCATGGGCACGCATTTCTTCCTTGAGCAGATAAACACTTTGAGGATCCAGACCCACCATGGGTTCATCCAAGATCCAGATGCTGGGTTCGTGCATCAAAGCGCCGATGATGGCCAGCTTCTGTTTCATGCCGTGGGAATAGCTGCGGATCTGCTGATCGTAGGCCTCCTCAAGGGCAAACAATTGCAGATACTTCTCAATATGTTCCTTGCGCTTTCCCTGCTCCACGCAGTAGATATCGCCCATGAAGCGCAGGTATTCCCGCCCGGTGAGCCGCTCGTACATATCGAAAGTATCCGGCACAAAGCCGAACTTGCGCTTGGCTTCGATGGGATCCTTGGCAATATCCACACCGTCCAGCTTGATAACGCCCGTATCGGGTGCCACAATGCCAGTCATCAATTTAATAGTGGTAGTTTTGCCAGCTCCGTTGGGGCCTAAGAACGAAAAGATCTGTCCGTCCTCTATCGTCATGGACAGATCATCCACTGCCCGTTTGTTGCCGTAGGTTTTGGTTACATTCTCGAAGGTGATCATGGGGAGCCTCCTGTTTTTGTTTTCCCGCAATATACCTTGCGGGCTGAGTATATCGTAGCATATAGGAAAACCGAGGAAAAGAGAAGCTGCCTCTTTTCCTCGGTTTGATGGTTTGAATGATACATTTCTATGGCTCAAATTACTCTGCCACATTGATACGGGCAATGGCTCTTTTCAGCTTGGCGGAGGCCAAAAGGAATTCCTTATCATCACGCTGCAAGTTTTTCAGCTTCTCCTCGGCCTGCTGCTGCGCCTTCTCGGCACGGGCAATATCGATCTCCTCGGCCCATTCAAAGGTGGTGGCCATCAGGATGGCTTCGCCATTGTAGACGGTAAGCATGCCGCCGCTGCAAGCCGCAGCGTGCTCCTTGCCGTCTTCATCCACGATATGCGCTGCGCCGATCCCCAGGGGAGCTGCATAGTCGATGTGCTTGGCAAGAATGCATACATCGCCGCCTACCGTGCGGGCGACCACCCGCTCCACCTGACCATCAAACACCAACCGATCCGGCGTTACGATCTGCAAATGAAAGGTCGCCATGATCATTCACCCTTCTGCGCTTTGGCAACTGCCTCATCAATGGTGCCAACGAACAGGAAGGCACTCTCGGGCAGGTCGTCGTGCTTGCCTTCGATGATCTCACGGAAACCGCGGATGGTCTCCTTCAAGGGCACATACTTGCCCTCCATGCCGGTGAACTGCTCGGCCACGCTGAAGGGCTGGCTCAGGAAGCGCTGCACCTTACGGGCACGGGACACGATCATCTTGTCCTCGTCGCTGAGCTCGTCCATACCCATGATGGCGATGATGTCCTGCAGCTCCTTGTAGCGCTGGAGGATACCCTGCACCTGACGAGCCACTTCGTAGTGCTCATGGCCCACCACTTCGGGGCTCAAGATACGGCTGGTGGAATCCAGCGGGTCCACAGCGGGGTAGATACCCAGAGAAGCGATGGAACGGCTGAGAACCGTGGTGGCATCCAAATGAGCAAAGGTGGTGGCGGGAGCGGGGTCGGTCAAGTCGTCCGCAGGCACGTATACAGCCTGCACGGAGGTGATGGAACCCTGCTTGGTGGAGGTGATGCGCTCCTGCAAAGCGCCCATCTCGGTAGCCAGCGTGGGCTGGTAGCCTACGGCGCTGGGCATACGGCCCAGCAGAGCGGATACCTCAGAACCGGCCTGGGTAAAGCGGAAAATGTTGTCGATGAACAAAAGCACGTCCTGCTTTTCCCGATCGCGGAAGTACTCTGCCATGGTCAGGCCGCTGAGGCCTACACGCATACGGGCTCCCGGCGGCTCGTTCATCTGGCCGTATACCAGAGCGGTCTTGGAGATAACGCCGCTTTCCTTCATTTCGTTGTACAGGTCGTTGCCCTCACGGGTACGCTCGCCAACGCCGGCAAACACGGACAGACCGCCGTGCTGCTTGGCAACGTTGTTGATCAGCTCCATGATGAGAACGGTCTTGCCAACGCCAGCGCCGCCGAACAAACCGATCTTACCGCCCTTGGCGTAGGGAGCGATCAGGTCAACCACCTTGATGCCGGTTTCAAGGATCTCGGTAGAAGTCTCCTGCTCCTCGTAGGAAGGGGCAGCACGGTGGATGGGCCAACGCTCGGCGTTTTCCGGCTGGGGCTGGTCGTCGATGGCCTCACCCAGCAGGTTGAAGATGCGGCCCAGACAATCGGTTCCAACGGGCACGGTGATGGGGCTGCCGGTATCCACGGCTTCCAAACCACGCACCATACCGTCGGTGGCGTTCATGGAAATGCAGCGAGCCACATTGTCGCCAATGTGCTGGGCAACTTCGGCCACGACCTTCTTATCGCCATTCATGATCTCGATGGCAGAAAGCAGTTCAGGCAGATGGCCGTCTTCAAAGCGGATGTCAAGCACCGGGCCGATGACCTGAACCACCTTGCCAATATTTTGCGTATTCACAATGGTTTTCTCCTTTCCCGATGCTTATTCTTCTGCGCCAGCCACAATTTCGGTGATCTCCTGCGTAATGGCACCCTGACGGGCACGGTTGTAGCGCAGGCGGAGATCGCTGATCATGGCATCGGCGTTCTTGGTGGCGGAATCCATAGCGTTGCGGCGCATAGCCACTTCGCTGGCAAAGCTGTCGCACACAGCGCTATACAGCTTACCCGCCAGATAATCCGGGATCACCTGCCGGAGGGTCTCCGCAGGTTCTTCTTCGTAAACAGTGGCAACAGGGGTGGCATCCTCCGGCAGCTCTGCCTTGATGACGGGCAAAAGCTGCTCCACCACCGCCTCCTGATCCATCATGGTGTGAAAGTCGGTATACACCAGCCACACTTCATCGAAATGCTCCTGATCATACCCATCCACCAACTTGGTGGCCAGCTGGAAGCAGGAACCCACCGAGCAGCCTTCCACCCGGTACTGTTCCTCATCCAAAAGCTCCACGCCTACATGCTGGTACTTATCGATGGCTTTGCGGCCGATGGGCAGCACGCAGTACTCCGTGCCCTCCGCATGGGCAGCCAAAGCCTTGAAAATGTTGGAATTGTACCCGCCTGCCAGACCACGCTCGCCAGCAATGACCACATAGCAGCGGCGCTTTACCTCACGAGGGGTCAGGTAGGGAATGTGCGCATCCTCGCAGCGAGCCACGGCGGCAGAAATGGCCTGACGGGCAATAACGCCGAAAGGCTTGCTCTGCTCCATGCGCTCCTTAGCGCGGCGAAGTTTGGAGGTGGCTACAAGCTGCATGGCTTTGGTGATCTGCATGGTGCTTTCCACGCTACGAATGCGCAGCTTGATATCCTTCATGGACGCTCCGGCCATGGTAACTCCTCCCTTCGATTATTTGCCCTTGAGGAAATCTGCCGTAAAGGCTTCCAGAGCAGCCTTGAGAGCTTCTTCGGTCTCAGCGCTCAGCTGACCGCTGGTGCGGATGGCTTCCAGCACATCGCCATGCTGGGCTTCCATACGGGCATAGAGATTGTCTTCGTAATCCGCAACCTTTTCCACAGCTACATCCTTCAGGAAGCCATGGGTAACGGCATAGAAGATGCACACCTGATTTTCCACTGCCACGGGGTGATTGCGGTTCTGCTTGAGCACTTCCACAATGCGCTCGCCCTGTGCCAGACGGGCCTTGGTGTCTGCATCCAGATCGGAACCGAACTGGGCAAATCCCTGCAGCTCACGGTACTGGCTGTAGAGCAGCTTCAAGCTGCCGGCAACCTTCTTCATGGCCTTGATCTGGGCATTACCGCCAACACGGCTGACGGAGATACCGGGGTTCACAGCGGGCATGATGCCGGAGTGGAACAGCTCGGTCTCCAAGAAGATCTGACCATCGGTGATGGAAATCACGTTGGTGGGGATATAGGCAGACACGTCACCGGCCTGGGTCTCGATAATGGGCAGGGCGGTGATGGAACCGCCGCCGTATTCGGGCGCCACACGGGCCGCACGCTCCAACAGGCGGCTGTGCAGGTAGAATACGTCGCCGGGATAGGCTTCACGTCCCGGAGGACGGCGGATCAGCAGGGACAGTGCACGGTAAGCAACAGCGTGCTTGCTCAGGTCATCGTAAACGATGAGCACGTCCTTGCCCTGATCCATGAAATACTCGGCCATGGCGCAGCCGGAGTAGGGAGAGATGTACTGGAGGGGTGCCAGCTCGCTGGCGGTGGCGCTGACCACGATGGTGTAATCCATAGCACCGGCAGCGGTCAGGGTGTCCACCATCTGGGCAACGGTGGAGCGCTTCTGGCCAATGGCCACGTAAACGCAGATCACATTCTGACCCTTCTGGTTGATGATGGTATCCAGTGCAATAACGGTCTTACCGGTCTGGCGGTCGCCGATGATCAATTCGCGCTGGCCGCGACCGATGGGGATCATGCTATCGATGGCCTTGATACCCGTCTGCAAAGGCACGGATACGCTCTTGCGCTGAATGATGCCGGGGGCATTGCGCTCGATGGGGCGGTTTTCCACTGCTTCGATAGCACCCTTGCCGTCCACAGGCTGACCCAGTGCGTTTACAACACGGCCAATAAGTCCCTCGCCTACAGGCACGGATACGACCGTACCGGTACGCTCCACCACGTCGCCTTCCTTGATGCCCTCATCGCTGCCCAGCATAACAACGGCAACGGAGTTTTCTTCAAGGTTGAGCGCCATGCCGTATTCGCCGTTGGAAAAGCGAACCAGCTCGTTGGCCATGCAGTTATCCAAACCGGATACGTGCGCAATGCCGTCGCCCACCATGATGATGGTGCCGGTATCGGACTGAGTGACCCGGTTTTCGTATGTTTTGATCTGCTCTTTAATGAGCTTGGAAATTTCTTCAGGCTTCAGTTGCATAGTATCACCGCTTTCCGTAGATGATGCCGGTTTTTGCTGCCGGCTCAGGCTTCGTTGCCAAGCACCTGCCGCATCTGGCTGAGCCGGTGGCGGAGGGTGTTGTCGTAACGCTTTCCTTCCATTTCCAGAAGCACGCCGCCCATCACGGCAGGATCCACCTTTTCGATCAGCTGGACCTGCTTGCCGGACATGGCGCAGAGCTTCTCCACAAGCTGGGCACGGCGCACATCGTCCAAAGGCACACTGGTGGTCGCCACTGCTTCCACGACCCGGTTATCCCGGTTGTAGAAGGTGCGGAAGGCTTCCACGCAGCCATCAAACTCGCCTATGATGCCGCGCTCGCACAGAATTTTCAGGAAGTTCAGCACATAGATGTGCACCTGTCCCCGAAGGGCATTATCCAAGATCTGCACCCGCTCCTGCTTGCTGAGGGCATGGTTGCTCACCAGTCGGCAGAAATCGGGGTTTTCATGGAACAAGCCTTTCAGGGCGGTCAGCTCTTCAAGAGCCTCAGCGGCAAGGTTTTCCTCCACACAGAGGAAGTACAGCCCTTCGCCGTATTCTCTGCTAAGCTCTGTCACTGCTGTTCACCAACGTTCCTGATGAAGTCATCTACAAAGGAATCATGGTCCTCCTTGCGAATTTCACGACCCACGATGCGGGAGGCGATCTCCACCGCAATGTCGGAAATCTCGCTGCGCACATCGCTGAGCATCTGCTTCTTTTCCTGAGCGATCTCGGCTTCGGCCTTCTGCTTGAGATGGCTGGCCTGAGAGGATGCCTCGGCTACGATGGCGTCGCTCCTGCGCTGGGCCGTCTGGTGGGCACTGCGGACGATGCCGTCAGCCTCATCCCGGGCGGTAGCCAGCTTTTCCTCGTACTGGGAGCGCATGGTTTCGGCGCTGTCACGCTTCTCACGCGCTTCGGTGTAGATATCCTCCACCTGCTGCTTGCGGGTCTGGATGATCTTTTGCACGGGGCCAAACAGGAACTTTTTCAAAATCAGGTACATAATCAGCAGGTTGATCAGGGAGATCAGAATCTGCCAGATATTGACCGAAATGATATCAAGTGTCTGTACCATTCTACTGTCTTTCCTTCCTCAGCCGATAAGCCTGCGGCTTACTTGATGGCATTCTTCAGGATGTTCACAAACAGGTTGGGGGCAACGAAGATCAGCAGAATGCCGATAACCAGACCATACAGACCGGTGGTTTCAGCGATGGCGCAGCCCATGATCATGGTAGAGGTGACAGCGCCCTTGGATTCGGGCTGACGGCCGATGGCTTCGCAAGCCTTAGCAACAGCGTTACCTTCACCAATACCAGGGCCGATACCAGCGATCAGAGCGAGACCAGCGCCGATGGCGCAACCAGCGAGAATGATACCGATAGCAAGTTCCATAGTAAGTTCCTCCTTAGAAATAGGTTTTGATTTTCATTTCATTAAGCAGCGGCACGGCGAGCCTTTTTCTTGGCCATGCGGCGCTCGTAATCCTCCTCCGGGAAGCCGGTGGCGATGTAGAGCATGGTGAGCATAGCAAAGATGAAGGCCTGCATGAGACCGCTGAAAATATCAAAGTACAGGGACAGAATGGCCGGGAGACCGATCTGCAGGAAGGGGAATCTGCCCAAGAAACCCGGCAGCCAGCCCAGCACGATCTTGCTCAGCCCTTGCAGAGCAGAGGCGATGAGCGTAGAGATGACCACACCGGACAGCACGTTTCCGTAATGACGGAAGGACATGGAGATAGGCGTGGAAAACTCGCCAATAATGTTGAAGGGGGCAAACACGGGGAACGGCTCAAAGAAGCCCTTCACATAGGGGAACAGGCCGCCCTTGAGCTTGTAGTAGGTGATGAGCACGAAGACCACGATGGCCCAGCCAGCCACCACGTTCACATCGGACGTGGGCGGGCGCAGACCCAAAAGGCTCGTCAGGCTGGAAAAAGCACTGATGACCATGATGGCGGCAATGAAGGGCACGAAGCGCTTGAAACGTTCGCCCATGTTGTCGCTCACCAGATCTTCTACCTTCTCTACAGCCCACTCGGCAAGCAGCTGCCGCTTGGTGCCCGGCTGAAGCGCCAAGCCATGCCCCATATACAGCGCAAGGCCAAGCACCGACAGCATCACCAGCCAGGAGTTGATCTGAGATTCGGTAATGAGCAGGTTTTGCAGGGGCATGGGGATCTCCGCATACACCCGTGCACCGGTGATCTCGATGCCTTCTGCGGCGGGGGTGGTCATTACTTTGAGGGCAATGCCAGCCACCATCGGCAGGATCATCAGCGCGATCAGCAGCCAATCCACCACCTTGAATCTCAGGGATTTGTTATTCATAGGTCACACCTCTTTGTTAATCCAATGTCTGTTCGTCAGCGGGCTGCTGGGGTTCCTTGTTCAGCAGCGGCCAGAAGGCGATGGCAATGCGCGGGAAGAACAGCGGTATCACCACTGCCAGCGCATGAAAGCAGGGAAGCGCCACGCCTACGGCTGCCAGTGCAAGCACCATCAGCATCCGCAGCATCTGGGACAGCTTCAGTTTATCGGAAGCTGCCTTTTCATCCAGACCAATGGATCTCTGTATCGTCAGCCCCATAAGGAAGAAATTCAGCACGGAGATGCAAACGCCCAGCAGGTTGCCCAGCGGCACGGTGTAGTCCATGTGCCCCGTAAGCCAGAAAACCAGCTCCATCACTACGCTGAGCAGGATGGAAAAGCCGAGGATATACAAGGTTTCCTTTTTAACAGCCGGGTCGATATGCATCGGGGAAGTCCTCCTTATATGGGGTAAACCGTTTATTTGGTGCCGTACAGACGGTCGCCTGCATCGCCCAAGCCGGGCACGATGTAGGCATGGTCGTTGAGTTTTTCGTCGCAGGCAGCCACATAGATGTTTACATCGGGGTGATCCTTCTGCACACGCTCAATGCCTTCGGGGGCAGCGATCAGGTTCACCAGACGGATGCTCTTGCAGCCACGCTGCTTGATAAAGCTGATGGCTGCGGAAGCACTGCCGCCGGTAGCCAGCATGGGATCCAGCACGATCAGCTCGCGGTTTTCGCTGTCGGCGGGCAATTTGCAGTAATATTCCACCGGCTCGTGGGTCTCCGGGTCGCGATAGAGACCGATGTGACCGATCTTGGCGGCGGGGATCAGATTCGCAACGCCGTCTACCATGCCAAGACCTGCACGAAGAATGGGCACGATGCCGATCTTCTTGCCGCTGAGCACGCGAGACTTGGTGGTGCAGATGGGGGTCTGCACTTCGATCTCTTCGGTGGGCAGGTCACGGGTGACCTCATACACCATCAGCATGCTGATCTCTTCCAGCAGCTCACGGAATTCCTTGGTACCGGTGTTCACATCCCGCATAAGCGTCAATTTGTGCTGAATGAGGGGATGATCGAAGATGTATACCATTGTGATGCCTCCCTTTGTATGTTGTTACCTGCAACCGGCAGGCGGAGGATGTGGAACGGTCGGTCTCATCTAATGAGACCACACAGACATACCTAACCTATTATAGAAGATTTTTTGCCGGTTTGCAATAGAAAATGCAAATTTCATCTAACCACGAAAGTGGCTTGCTGCCTACTTTTTTCGCAAATGTAAGCATTTTCACAAAAGGGACAGCTGTTCCATGCGGATCGCTTGCTGTTTATGCGGGATATTGCCGCGGATGACGCTGGCTGGCAGCTCGTCGGCAAAGGGCGAAGGGCTGCCTCCGCAGGTGAGGATCAATTCTTCCCGGGCACGGGTGATGCCAACAAAGAACAGCCTGCGCTCTTCGCTTATGTTGGCTTCCTCCCCTTCCTGCAGGTGCGGCAGATCGCCCTCGTTGATACCTGCCAGGAACACTACCGGAAATTCCAGCCCCTTGGCTCCATGCAGCGTCATCAGGCGTACTGCGCCCGAAGCTTTTTCTGCGCCGCTTTGACGGCGTATATCTGCCTCTTCTCCGGTTTCCAATGCATGAAGGAAGGCGTCCATTCGCTTGTGGAACACAGCTGCATCCAGCAGTTGTTCCACCGCTTTACCTTTTCGCCCGGTCGATTTTGCCAGCATGTCGATCAGCTTGCGCGGCTGCTGAGAAGAACGCAGCGGCAACAGGGTGGCTACGGTATCCACAAACGGGGTCAGGATTTCAAAGGGCGACAAATAGCTACGCAGTATTTCGATATCCAGCGGCGTTTCCTCATGAATAGCCCCTGCCGCCTGCCTGCTTGCTTCCACTGCTTGGCTCACGAGGGCTTCCGGGCATTTCCAAAGGTTGCATAGTGCCAGTTTCAGGGATGCGGTATCCGCAGGGGTGCGCAGCCACCGGAAGAAGCCCAACAACGCTTGCACAGCCGCATCTTCCCAAAAGCGTTCCCTACCACAGATCACGCAAGGGATCCCGGCATGGCGCAGGCTGCTTTCCAGCTGCTCCAACTGGCGATGGGTGCGTGCCAGCACCGCCATTTCCGAAAACGCACGGTAGGTTTCCCTATGCCCAGCTTGGCCATGTGCGCTGAGCATATCGGCCCCGCCCACCATGGCGTTGATCTCCCGTGCGATCCATGCAGCTTCGGAGAAAGCATCCGGGGCAGTCATCAGGCGCACAGGCTCCCCCGCCGCTGCATTGGCTACAAGCTGACGGGACGCACCCGGATTGCGGTCGATCACCGCCATGGCGCAATCCAGCACCGCAGGGGTGGAACGATAGTTTTGGGAAAGTTGGATCACACTGGTATTGGGGAAATCTGCCAGCAGCCGATCAAAACAGGCGGCGTCCGCACCCCGGAACCCGTAAATGGACTGATCTGGGTCGCCAATAACAAACAAGTTTCCGTTTTCGCCGCACCAATGACGAACCAGCCGATGCTGCACAGCGTTGATATCCTGAAATTCGTCCACCAGCAAGTAACGGAAAGCAGGCAGCCCGGAAACATCCAATTGCAGTGCTTCCAGCAGTACATCATCCAGATCCCGAAGCCCTGCCTCCGAAAGGCGCTGCTGATAATCTGCCACCACGCCACGGGGTAGAGCTGCTTCCTTGCCGTTCTTTTGCAGGGAAAGGCGCTCCAATGCAGCCGCCGGAGAAAGTTTCTCGCCGTGGCCGTGCAGCACCTCCGCCATCAACGAAAGACGGGTCTCTCTGTCTGCAATGGCTTTCTTGGGCAGCAGCTGAAGGGCGATGGCATGAAAAGTGCCCACCGTTAAACCGCGAACCGCTTTTTTCCCCAGAGCCGCTTCCAAGCGTTCCTGTATTTCCTGCGCTGCTTGGTGGGTGAAGGTGACGGCGGTAACTTCCTTGGGGGAAACGTTTTTTTCCCGGAGCAAATATTCGATTCGTGCGACCAAGGTCTTGGTTTTGCCTGTGCCGGGGCCTGCGATGACGGCAGTGGTGTGGGCTTGACTTTGGACGGCGGAGCGCTGCTGGTCGTTCAGCTGGGCAACAAGGGCTTGGCGTGTTTCTTCGTTTGTGTTTGGTTTCGTTGTGTTCTCGGGCGTTGCATTGCCGTTTACACCGTTCTCGCCGGTCTCACTGGCAGGTTGCTCCTGTGTACCGGGAAGCGCTTCCTGCATTGCCAGCAGGTCTGTAATGGTCTGGCGTTTCTCTTTGGCGGCGGGTTTCAGCCCCAAGGCATCCAGCAGGGATACTTGACCGCCCGCGGCCTGTGCTTCCCCTTCATCGTACACCCGAATGGTACCGTATTCGCCATCGTACCCGCCAACGCAGTGCACCTGCCCTGCCCGCAAGCGGCGAATGGCCTCCGCTACCACCGGCCCGGCTGCTTCTTCGATCGTTTCGGTGGTGGCATCTCGTAAAATGTGCATTTCTGGGCCAATGCGGCGCAAAAGCGTCAGATAAGCGCTTTCCACCTTTTTGCTGGCCGTAGTAACGCCCATGCATTCTGCCAGCAGTTCTTCCAATGGGATCAAGCTTTCAAAGGGCTTATCCTGCACAGGTTCCCGACGATCTGCCAGTTGGCGTACCCGGTTGAGCACGCCGATGGTGATCTTGCGTCCGCACACCGGGCAACGCCCGTTCAATGCTGTTGTCTCCTCCGGTTCCAAGCGGCAATGGCAGTTGCGGTGCCCGTCCAGATGATACTTGCCTTCCTCCGGGAAAAACTCAATGGTTCCGTGAAGGCCTTCGCCGGTCTCGATGGCCTGTTTGAGATGATGGTAGGAAGGCACGCCTTCAAAGATGGTGGCTTCTCTGCCCAGTTTGGCAGGAGAATGCGCATCTGAGGAGGACACCAGCTGATAGCCATCCAACATGCTCAGGCAGCGGTTCATCAGCGGATCGGAGCTGAGACCCGTCTCCATGGCGTGCACATAGGGCGACAGATCCCCATAGCACTCCTCCACCGTATCAAAGCCGGAAAACGCCCCGAACAGCGAAAAGTGCGGCGTCCAGATATGTGCGGGAATGTAGATGGCATCCGGACAGGTTTCCAGCACGATCTCCAAAAGATCGCGGCTGTCCAGCCCCAAAATAGGTCTGCCGTCGGAATGGATGTTGCCGATGGCCTCCAGCTTATGCGCCAGTTGATCTGCTTCATCCAGCCCGGGCAGCAGAATGACATGATGCACCTTGCGGGTCTTGCCGTTCTTTTTATAGATCGTACTGATCTCGCCGGACAGCACGAACAGCGGCGACTGGCTATCCTTGGTTTCACAGGGCAATTGCAGCTCGTTGCGCAAACGGTACAGACCGCCCTCCACCAGCAAAAGATTGTCCCGAAGTTCCTGCCGCCAGCCAGCATGGGTCAGATCGCCTGTGCCGATCAGCTGGATCCCCTTACGCCGTCCCCACAGATCCAAATGCTGCGGCGTCAATTGGCTGCTGGTGGCGCGGGAATAGTGGGAATGGATGTGCAGATCTGCAAGATACATGGTTCTCCCTCCGCTTACAGCCACTGAATATAGGCTGTCTTATCGTTTGCGTTGTAGCCTGCCCGCTGATAGAAACGGTGGGTGCTTTCCTGCTTGGAACCGGTCAATAGCATCATTTTGTAGCAGCCAGCCTGCCGGGCGATCTCCCGGGCATGATCAAGGCAGGCCGTAGCCAAGCCACGCCCTCGGAAGGCTTCGTGGGTGACCACGTTTTCAATGAGGGCGTAGGGGCGCTGCTCGTGGGTCAGGTTGGGCACGATCACGCACACGCAGGAAGAAACGATCTGGTCATCCTCCACCGCAACAACGATGTGATGATCCGGATCCTGCACAATTCGCTGCCATAGGGCTTGCAGTGCCTCCGAATCCTCCGGGATGGAGTTGCCGTGCAATTGCGTGTAAAGGGCAAGCAGGCCGTCCAGCTCGTCGGACAAAATTTCTCGAATCATCGTTTGTGCCTCCTGCATCGTCGTACATCTTATGGTACATTCCAAGTAGCAGTATAACACGATTCGCCTATGGAAAGAAAGACCATCCACGGCCGGATAGACCCATCGTAAAAAACGTCGCAAAAAGCAAAGCAAAAAGCATCGCAAAAACTGCCAAAATTGCGCACAAACGGCTTGACAGCGGCCATCAGGTATGATAATATTCTTGGGTGGCCGCTCAAGCCGGGTTTTGAAGTGCGCAGAAATGTGCCACCCAAGCGCTTGGCGAGTATTGTATCAGGAGGTGCTTAGCCATGTACGCAGTCATTCTGACCGGTGGCAAGCAGTATCGTGTGTCCGAGGGGGACATCATCTACGTAGAAAAACTCGACCAGGAAGTTGACAGCAAGATCAGCTTTGACGTGCTGATGCTGGGCAACGGCGACAGCGTTGAAGTGGGTACTCCCACCCTCGCAGGCGCTAAGGTCGAAGGCAAGGTTCTTGGCAATGTCAAGGGCGAAAAGATCATGATCTACAAGTACAAGTCCAAGAAGAACTATCACCGTCGCGCGGGTCACCGTCAGACCTACACCAAGGTGGAAATCACCGCTATCGGCTGATGACTACCGTCTCTGTCAGGTACATGGGTAATGCCATTGCAGCCATTGCGGTAAAGGATCATGCAGGCTATGCTGAGTATGGTCTCGACATCGTATGTGCCGCTGCCAGCGTGCTCATTACCACTTGCGCAAACGCTCTGGAAACCGTGGCGGGGGTCTCCCCCATCACCCATACCGACGAGCGTGAGGCAGAAATCCGAGTCTCGCTGCCCAGCGGGTTGACCGCACAGCAGCAGCACGATGCGCAGATCATTCTCCGCACCGCCTTGCAGGGATTTCGGGATATTGCGCAGGAATACCCAAAGAATTTGCAAATCATTTGATGGGAGGAACATCATCATGTTGAAGCTGAATCTTCAATTTTTCGCCCATAAAAAAGGTGTGGGCTCCACCCGTAACGGTCGCGACAGCGAAAGCAAGCGCCTTGGACCCAAGCGTGCCGACGGTCAGTTCTCTCTGGCTGGCAACATTCTGGTTCGTCAGCGCGGCACCCATATCCATCCCGGCGTGAACGTGGGCATCGGCAGCGATGACACCCTGTTCGCCTTGGTGGACGGCATCGTTCGTTTCGAGCGCAAGGGCCGCGACAAGAAGCAGGTTAGCGTCTACCCCGTGGAGACCGCTGCTGCTCAGTAATTGTCATCCACAACGAGCGTAGGTCTTCGTGGCTTACGCTCGTTTCTTTTTTGCTGTACATATCACAATTAAAGGGATGAATTTTTCATGATCGGTACTCTGATCAACTGCGCTGCCATCATCATCGGCTCTGCCGTCGGCCTTTTGTTCCGCAAGGGCATGAAGAAAAAGATGTCCGATACCGTGATGCAGGGCGTTGGCCTTTGCGTAATGCTGATAGGTCTATCCGGTGCGCTGGAAACCCAGAACACCCTGCTGGTCATTATTTCCATGGTGATCGGCGGCGTGGTAGGCTCGCTGATCGACATTGACGACAAAATGAACCGTCTGGGCGCTTTTGCCCAGCGCAAACTGACCCGTGAAGGCGATGAAAACAACACCTTTGCCAAGGGTTTCGTTACCGCCAGCCTCATTTTTTGCGTAGGCGCTATGGCGGTGGTCGGTTCGCTGGATAGCGGCATCCGCGGGGATCACTCCACACTGATCGCCAAAGCCATGCTGGACGGCGTTACCTCTATGATTTTAGCCAGTACACTGGGCATCGGCGTGATGCTGTCCGCTGCGCCCATTCTTGTGTACCAAGGCAGCATTGCCCTGCTGGGCACCTTGATCGCCCCTTTCCTGAGCACGGAGGTCATCACCGAAATGAGCTCCGTGGGCGGTCTGCTCATTACCGGCATCGGCATCAATATGCTGCTGGAAAAAGATATCAAGGTAGCCAATCTACTGCCTGCTTTGCTGGTTCCCTTCCTTTACTTCCCCATCTACCATCTGATCGGAGGTTAACACCATGGCATCCATCATCCGTGATGCGGCGCTGGCCGCAAAGGGCGCCCAGAAGATCGAGTGGGCTCGCCGCCACATGGCTGTGCTCAACAGCATTGCCGAAGAGTTTGAAAAGACCCAGCCCTTCAAGGGCATGAAAGCCGCTGTTTCCGTGCATCTGGAAGCCAAGACTGCCTATCTGGCTCAGGTGCTCAAGCGGGGCGGCGCCGAGGTGTTCGCCACCGGCTCCAATCCCCTCTCCACGCAGGACGATGTAGCTGCTGCGCTGGCCGCCAGCGGCGTGACCGTGTACGCCACCCATGGCTGCAACGAGGAAGAATACCACGACTACCTGTGCCGTGCCTTGTCTGAAAAGCCCAATGTGATCGTGGATGACGGCGGCGATATGGTACACATCCTCCACGAGGAACACCCCGAATGGGCAGAGAACCTGCTGGGCGGCTGCGAAGAAACCACCACCGGTGTGATCCGTCTGCGCCAGCGTGCCAATGCCGGTACGCTCAACTTCCCTATGTTCAACATTAACGATGCAGACTGCAAGCACCTGTTCGATAACCGCTATGGTACCGGCCAGAGCGTGTTTGACGGCATCATGCGTACCACCAACCTGAATATTGCCGGTTCTACCGTGGTAGTCGGCGGCTACGGCTGGTGCGGCAAGGGCGTTGCCATGCGTGCCAAGGGGCTTGGCGCCAAGGTGATCGTTACCGAAGTGGACTCCGTATGCGCCATCGAGGCCGTGATGGACGGTTTCAGCGTAATGCCCATGGCAAAGGCTGCTCCTTTGGGCGATCTGTTCATCACCGTTACCGGCTGCAAGGACATCGTCACCCCTGAGCACATGCTCACCATGAAGGAAGGCGCCATCATGTGCAACGCCGGACACTTCGATGTAGAAGTGGATGTTGCAGGCCTTCGCAAGCTGGCTGTGGAAAGCGGCGAGATCCGCCACAACATTGAGGGCTTCAAGCTGCCAAACGGCAAAACCGTGTACCTGCTGGCACAGGGTCGCTTGGTCAATCTGGCTGCTGGCGACGGTCACCCCGTGGAGATCATGGATATGAGTTTTGCCCTGCAGGCTCTGTGCGCCTGCCGTATGGCACAGGCTGGCAAAGATCTGAAGCCTGACCTGTACTCCGTGCCCCGAGATATCGATCAGGATGTGGCACTGCGCAAGCTGACGGCACTGGGTGTGGAGATCGATACCCTGACCGAAGAACAAGAACGCTACCTTCACGGCTGATCGTAAAGTGTACCTCTGCAAAGGTGCTGTTTTCGCCTAAGAAGCATTTGTCTGTTGACAATCCTCCAAAAGCATGGTATCATCATGCACAAATCAAGGTGCTGCCCACCATGAAGGGAGGAGTCTTCCGTGACGAACCTATGTGCCATGCGGATGTACATGATGTGCGCGTGTGAAGACTCGCGTTATTTGTGTTGCGCCGCTTGATGAACGAAAGCATTTGAGCCCGCTTTGCAAATACGCGAAGCGGGTTTTTTCCTATTTGAACCACAGAGAAAGGGGTGCATGAAGGTGGAGACCGCATGTCCTCAGATCCAAATTAAGAATCTTTGCAAGGTTTACCAGATCCCCGGTGGCGAGGTGCACGCACTGAACGACATCAACCTGACCATCGAAAAGGGCGATATCTACGGCATCATCGGCATGAGCGGCGCTGGCAAGAGTACGCTGATCCGCTGCCTGAACCGTTTGGATACCCCCACCGATGGACAGGTGCTCATTGATGGGCAGAACGTGCTGACCATGTCCACCAAGGATCTGCTGGCTACCCGCCGCCGCATGGCGATGATCTTTCAGCAGTTCAACTTGCTGATGCAGAAGACCGTTGCCCGCAATGTGCGTTATCCGCTGGAGATCGCCGGTGTACCGAAGAAAGAAGCCAACGAGCGTGTAATGGAGCTGCTCAAGATCGTTGGTCTGGAAGAAAAGGCCAACGCCTACCCTGCCCAGCTGAGCGGCGGTCAGCGCCAGCGCGTAGCCATTGCCCGCGCACTGGCCAGCAACCCGGAAATGCTCCTGTGCGACGAAGCCACCAGCGCGCTCGACCCCATGACCACCCAGAGCATTCTGGCACTGCTGCAAAAGATCAATCAGGAAATGGGCATCACCGTGGTGCTGATCACCCATGAAATGGCAGTTATTCGCCAGATCTGCAACAAGGTAGCCATTCTGGATGGCGGCAATCTGGCAGAGCAGGGCACTGTAGACGAGGTATTTATGCATACCAAGTCTGCCGCTGGCCGCCGCCTGTTCGGCATTTTGCCGGAGAAGGAATTGGAGAAGCCCCAAGGCGACTCCATCCGCATCGTGTTTGACGGCGAGACCCTTGGTCAGCCAGTGATCAGCCGCCTTGTGAAGGACTGCGACATCGATGTGAACATTCTGGCTGCGGATATTCGCCAACTGAACGGCAAGTCTTACGGTCAGATGATGATCAGCCGCCCGGATGATCCCGCCCGTGTAAAACAGGTGATGGATTACCTGCGGGGCGAAGGCCTGACTGTTGAGGAGGTGCATGTATAATGCCATGGGAAAAACTGCTGCCCCTGCTTTGGGATGGCATACTGGATACCCTATACATGACCTTCTGGTCCAGCCTGATCGCTTACCTGATCGGCTTGCCGCTGGGCGTTTTGCTGGTGGTCACCCGCAAGGATGGAATCATGGCTGCTCCCACCTTTAATGTAGTGCTGGGCGTTATCATCAACTTCCTGCGCTCTATTCCCTTCATCATCATGCTGGCGCTGCTCTTCCCGGTCACCCGTGCGGTCATTGGCATCGCCATCGGTACCGAAGCCATCGTTTTCCCGCTGATCATCAGTGCTTTCCCCTACATCGCCCGTATGGTGGAAGGTTCGCTGGATGAGGTGGATCACGGCGTGATCGAAGCTGCCCAGTCCATGGGTTCCACCAATATGCAGATCATCTTCAAGGTGCTTCTGCCGGAGGCTGTGCCTTCTCTGGTAAACGGCGCCGCCATCTGCGTTACCACTATTCTGGGCTACACCGCCATGGCCAGTGCTGCTGGCGGCGGCGGTTTGGGCTCTATCGCCATTACCCAAGGTTTGAATATTCGAAAATTCGATGTAATGTATTCTGCCAGCATCCTGCTGGTAGCACTGGTGCAGATCATCACTATCTTAGGTACTCGGCTCACACGGAGCCTTGATCATAAGCGACGCTAATCAATGAAAGGAAGGTATTCTCATGAAGAAAAAGACTTGGATCATTATCGCCGCTATTCTGGTTGTGTTGGCTATCGCAGCCGCCATCATCATCCCCAAGCTTGGTGCTAAGAAAACCAACGTGATCTCTGTTATCGCTACCACCAACCCCCACGCCGAAGTGATGGAGCTGGTTCGTGATGACCTGAAAGCTCGTGGCTACGACCTGGAACTGACCGTGGTTTCCGACTACGTAGTTGAGAACCCCGCCACCGCTGCTGGTGACGTGATGGCTAACTTCTTCCAGCATGTGCCCTATCTGGCTGGCTACAACGCCGAAGTACCCGAGGATGAGCAGCTGGTCGCCGTGATCTACACCCACTTCGAGCCCATGGCTATCTATGCCGGCACCAAGACTTCTCTGGAAGAGATCGCTGACGGCGACAAGATCGCTGTGCCCAACGATCCCGTAAACGAGAACCGTGCCCTTCTGCTGCTGCAGAACGCTGGCCTGATCAAGCTGCCCGAAGGCACCACCCTGGAGAGCACCTGCACTCCCATCGACATCGTTGAGAACCCCTACAATCTGGAGATCGTTGAGCTGAACGCTGAAATGATCCCCGGTGCACGTGCCGACGTGGCCTACGCTGTCATCAACGGCAACAACGCCACCTTGGTCGACCTGATCCCCAATGTGGATGGTCTCTACGTGGAAGCCGCCGACAGCGAAGCTGCTAAGGCTTATGTGAACATCGTGGTCGTAAAGCCCGAGAACGCCGATGCTGATTGGGTCAAGGCTCTGGAGCAGGTAATGTACACTCAGGAAGTGTATGACCTGATCGTGAACGCCGGTTTCGCCCCCACCTTCACCCCCGTGGATGCTCCCGCTGCTGAATAAGCAAACACACCCATATATGGGATGCCCCCGAAGCCATTTGGCTTCGGGGGTTATTTCGTCTATAGATACGCTTGCGGCGGTTTTTTACTGTGCTGCCAGCACTTTGTTGCTTGGTTTTGTTTCCAATTCCCCATCCTGCCCTAACAGGCTGACTGCAACAGCATAACCGGTATTATCATAGCTTACTTCTGTGGTGGCTCCTTTAGGCAACAGAAACACCGTGCGCTCCCCTTGTACTGGTATGCACTGGATAACATAGGTCTTGCCGCCTTCGCATTGAACGGTCATCACCTGTTTTTCATGCAGGATCGACAGATAATAGGGCAAGTCCGCATCCAGATAGGTCATGGCGGTGGAATGAGCTAAACCCACATACCGAAACCGAAAAGCAGCCCCCTTGCCCGCCTCGGGCTGTGTGCGTACAAAACCATTATGCCATGCGCATTGCAGCAGTTGCCGTCCCTGTGCAGTTGCTTCCAAGGGGCGTTCATCCGGCAAAGATGAGCCTTCCCTACCCAAGCGAAGCTCTACTGTGTACCCCTGCTGCAACTCGCTCAAGCCGGGTAGTTCCATGGTGTTTCTTGTGGCAAGGCAGGCCTCCTCAAGGGATGTATTTACGGCCATTTTGCGCACAGCAGACAGCACTTTCGCCCGTTGCTCATTTGGAGATACAGCACCTTGCCAAACCGTAAAACCGCTGCAGCCGTTCGCTCGCAGATCGGCAAAGAGCGCAGTGAGCGCCTGTATCGTTTCCTCGCCAGTCTTTAACGCCAGATCATGCACTGGCACCATCCCCTTGCCATAGGTGGCGATGGAGACCGCATTCAGGCGGGGCGCTTCCTGCGGCAATGGATGCTGGCTGTCCAAAAGCAGCAATTTGCCCCGGCACAGTTCCTCGTAGGTATAGGCGGTCTGTACAAAGGTAAGCCCGGTCGGCATGGAATATGTGATCCCGGATACCTTTCGTACCTGCAGCTGCGTCTGTGCAGCAGGCACCACAGCCATGGGATACGCTACAGGCTGCACCCGCTTAGACCAGCAGATCGGCATAAGCAGCGAAACCAACAAGGTACACCCTAACACAGATGCATACAAACATTTACTGCGTTGCAACGTTTGCCGTTTTATCGGCTGTACATACTGTGCCCCCCAGCACGCTGGTACGTCGCTCCTGCGGTAGGCTCTGTGCATCCGCCATTCCCGTTCAGTATAAACGCCTTCAGCCACCCTTGCTCCCTCCTTTGGGAGTAGGGTGGCTGAAGTTGTTTGATACTATACATTTCTGTGCAGCTTATTCCACTGTTTTGGTGGCGATCACATCCACGCCGGTACCGCACACATTGGCCAGCACCACGTCGCCCATGCGTACCGGGGCGAGCAGCGCCAAAGCGGAAAGTTGCTTCATGCAAGCAAAAATCTGCTCTTTGGGGATGGGTTCACGGGTCTTGACACTGACAGGTGTGCTTCGGTTTGCAACAGGAACCGCAGCTGTTACCATGCGGGTGGGAGCCACGCATTCTTGATGGGCATAGGTTTCGCCGCGCTTGCAGCCCTGCCCCTCCACCTTGGTCACCTGACCGTTTACAAGCGTTACTTGCAGGCGGCAGCCCACAGGACAATTGATGCACGTGATCTGTCTTTCCATATCGGTCTGCCTCCTTACACCAAGATCTCTACGGTTACGGTATCGCCGTCGATCTGCTTAATGGCATCGGGTCTCAACGTAAGCTCGGCCATTTCACCGGGGGTGAAAATGCGCTTGCGCTGGCGCAAGATCTCCTGCCCGTTTGCGGAGACGACCACCGTTGCATTCTCATACACCGCCGCAGGGCGGAACATCACCTGTGCCGGCTCGGCTTCGCCATCGGGGATGAGTAGCCGCTGGGGCACCACGCCGCGCACACCGTTGCCATCCACCATAGAAACATAACGACCCTTGCGCTGCTTGCCCTGCACATATTCAGCGGCAGCCTTGCCCGCCCGGAAGCTCTCTGCACTGACGAAGTCTACCAGATCGTGCACATGCAGTACATTGCCGCAGGCGAAAATGCCTTCCCGGCTGGTTTGCAGGTCGTCATCCACCACCGCGCCCTGCGTAGTGGGCGACATAGCAACGCCCGCCTGCTGGGTCAATTCGTTTTCGGGGATCAGACCCACAGAGAGAAGCAGCGTATCGCAGTCGAAGTGCTGCTCTGTGCCGGGGATGGGGTTGCGCTTCTCATCTACTTTAGCGATAGTCACGCCGCTGAGGCGATCCTTGCCCTCGATATCCACCACTGTGTGGCTGAGCAACAGGGGGATGTTGTAATCCTCCAAGCATTGCACGATATTGCGATTGAGGCCGCCGGAATAGGGCATGATCTCCACGCAAGCCAGCACCTTGGCCCCCTGCAAAGTCATGCGGCGAGCCATGATGAGGCCGATATCGCCGCTGCCGAGGATGACCACCCGCTTGCCGGGCATGTAGCCTTCCAGATTAACAAACTTCTGTGCCGTACCGGCAGAGTACACACCTGCGCAGCGGCTGCCCGGCGTACCCAATGCGCCACGGGGACGTTCCCGGCAGCCCATGGCCAACACGATGGCCCCCGCCTCAAACAGCTGCACACCTTTTTGCTTGCTGATAGCGGTAACAAAACGGTTTTCGTCGATATTCAGCACCGTTGTGCCGCAGCGAACCTCAATGCCTAGCGCCCGTACCTTGTCAATATCCCGCTGGGCATATTCGGGGCCGGTCAATTCCTCTTTGAAACGATGGAGGCCAAAGCCATTATGGATGCACTGGCGCAAAATGCCGCCCATGTGCTCCTCACGTTCCAATACCAGCAGATTCTCTACACCTGCTTCCCGGGCGGCGATAGCGGCTGCCATGCCCGCAGGGCCTGCGCCGATGACCAGCACATCTACGTACTGCACCTGACTTTTCAATTCATTGGAAAGCATATCAGGCTTCCTCCTTTCCCATGGCATCGGCAATGGTGCTTACCAGCAGCTGGCTGTTGCCGCCGCCCTTGGTCACCTGCGTGGGGTCGATGCCCAGTTCTTCTGCCAAGATCTCCAGCACGCGGGGGCTGCAAAAACCGCCTTGACAGCGCCCCATGCCAGCACGGGTGCGGCGCTTTACACCATCAATGGTGGTAGCGCCCACGGGACGGCGAATGGCTGCCCGGATCTCCGCTTCCGTTACCTGCTCACAGCGGCAAACGATGGCACCGTAATCGGCGTTCTCTTTTACGGCCTCCACCCGTTCTTCCAGCGACATAGCATAGAAGGGCTTGTTGCGCACGGGAGCGGGTCTCCATTCGTTTTTCTTTAAGAGGCTGTTTTCTTCGGCGATCTGCCCCACCAGCATCTCCGCAATGGCAGGGGCAGCGGACAAACCGGGGCTTTCGATGCCCACGGTCTCGTATGCGCCGGGGCAGCCTTCCACTGCGCCGATGATGAAATCGCCGTTTTCCTCATGGGCACGGATGCCTGCAAAGGTGGTGATCACATTGCGCAAACTGAGGGCAGGCCATGTGATGCGGGAGCGCTCGTTGACCAGAGAAAGCGCTTCCTGCGTGGTGGAAACGTCGGTGGGGCTTTCCACATCCTCCGCAGAGGGGCCCAGAATGGTATTGCCGTGCAGCGTAGGTGAAACCAGCACGCCCTTGCCCATTTGGCTGGGGCACTGGAACATGGTGCGGGTGAAAAGAAGCGGCTGCACATGATCCAGCAGGTAGTATTCGCCCTTGCGGGGGATCAGCTTCACCTTGCGGGGTGACAACTGATTGTGCAACTCGCCAGAGCCGATGCCTGCGCAGTTGATGACCAGATCTGCCTGCATTTCGCCCTTGGCGGTATCCAGCACAAAGCTGCCGTTTTCCTTGCGGATGCTGTTGACATAGGCATTCATGACAAACGTAACACCATTAACAGCCGCATGATCTGCCAGCGCATAGGTCAGCTCGTAGGGGCTGGTGAGACCGCTGGTGGGCACCAGCAGCGCACACTCCACATCGGGATTGGTGTTGGGTTCCAGCGCAAGGATCTCATCCCGCTCGATGATGCGCAACTCTTCCACGCCGTTCTCGATGCCCTGCTGATACAAGGTTTCGATGGTGGGGCGCTCCTCCGGAGTAAAAGCCAGCACCATAGCGCCGGGGCGGCCATAGGGAGCTCCCACTTCCTTGCACAGCTGAGGGTACATCTTGGCGCCATCCACATTCAGCTTAGCCTTCATGGTGCCGGGTTTGGCATCAAAGCCAGCGTGCACGATAGCGCTGTTGGCCTTGCTGGCGCCCTCGGCTACATCCACGCCACCCTCCAAAAGGGTGATCTCCGCTTCGTAGCGGCTGAGGCAGCGGGCAATGGCACAGCCCACCACGCCGCCACCAATGATGATGATCTTCTTTCCCAAGCTAAAACCTCCGTCTCCTGAACGCTGCTGCAAACCCAAGCAGCAGTTGATAGCTGTTGTTATCATACCACGAAACCCGGCGAAAAGAAATGTTTTTGCACCTTTTGTTTTTACCTTGTGCCAACCTGTTCTTATCTTGTATATCGCTTGAAATACAAGGGCTTGAACGCTACAATAGAGTGCGTGATGACTATCCGAAAGGACGTGTGATTCTCTTATGGCTCTGATCAAAATGACTACGCCGCTGGTGGAGATGGACGGCGACGAAATGACCCGTGTGCTTTGGCAGATGATCAAAGATAAACTGATCCTGCCCTATGTGGATCTGAAAACCGAATACTACGACCTTGGTCTGAAAAAGCGTGATGAGACTGACGATGCCATCACCGTAGAAAGCGCCAAGGCCACCTTGAAATACGGCGTTGCCGTCAAGTGCGCCACCATCACCCCCAACGCCCAGCGTGTGGAGGAATACAACCTGAAGCAGATGTGGAAGAGCCCCAACGGCACCATCCGTGCCATTCTGGATGGCACTGTGTTCCGTGCACCGGTGCTGGTAAAGGGCATTACTCCCTGCGTGCGCAACTGGAAGATGCCCATCACCATTGCCCGTCATGCCTATGGCGATGTGTACAAGAACACCGAATACGCCGTACCCGGCAAGGGCAAGGCTGAGATCTGCTTCACCGACGAAAACGGCAACGAGACCCGCCAGACCATCCTGTCCTTTGAGGGCAGCGGCATCATTCAGGGGCAGCACAACACCGATGCCAGCATTACCTCCTTTGCACACAGCTGCTTCCAGTATGCGCTGTCGGTAAAGCAGGATCTGTGGTTCTCCACCAAGGATACCATCTCCAAGGTGTACGACCACCGCTTCAAGGATATTTTCGCCGACCTGTACGAGACCCAGTACAAGGAAGCCTTTGAAAAGGCCGGTATCACCTACTTCTACACTTTGATCGACGACGCTGTGGCCCGTGTCATCCGCAGCGAAGGCGGCTTTATCTGGGCGCTGAAGAACTACGACGGCGACGTGATGAGCGACATGGTAGCTACCGCTTTCGGCAGCCTTGCCATGATGACCAGCGTTCTGGTCTCCCCCAACGGCCAGTTTGAATATGAAGCTGCCCACGGCACCGTTACCCGCCACTACTACCGCCACCTGAAAGGCGAGGAGACCAGCACCAACTCCGTAGCCACCATCTTTGCTTGGAGCGGTGCTCTGCGTAAGCGCGGCGAGCTGGATCAGCTGCCCGACCTGTGCGCCTTTGCTGACAAACTGGAAAAAGCCACGCTGGATACCATCGAAAGCGGTGAAATGACCAAGGACTTGGCGCTCCTGTACGAAGGTAAGGCCAAGGTGCTCAACAGCGAGCAGTTCTTGGATGCTATTGCCAGCCGGATGTAAGCTTACAGTTTTCCGTATGTTAAAAGCAACGCTCCCACGCACATTGCTGTGTATGGGAGCGTTGCTTTTTCCTCTTCCCTGCTAATATGACAGGAACACATCACATCTTTTTCTCCAGCAGCTTCTTAGCGATCCAAATGCTGATATACGTTACATACACGCCGCCAAGGCACAGGTAGGAAGGTACCCGAAGTCCCATGCCCATGAATACAAAGGCCAGTACCACCATTACGCCAACGGCTACCGTCACACCTACGGTGCAAGCAGTACGCAGAATAGCCACATTCCGTTCGTCGTTGCGTTCAATTTCTTCCTGCTCCAGCTTTTTGGGAGATACGACCTTTTGACGAATGGTTTTTACCAGCGCCACAGCAAGCAGGCCTGCACCAAAGCCAGTAAACATGCCCAGCAAGGTATTCGCTGTGCTGTTTTCCGGCTGAACGATCAAAAAAGTCAACAGCCCATAAGTAAAGCTAACAACGCCCAGCGTCACCATGGCCCAGCCGATCCATTTATCTCTTTTTGCATTTTGCATATTCCTGTTCCTCCTTACGAGTTTTCCATTTCTTCATCAATAAACATTTCTTCTACCGTTACCCCGAAATACTTAGCCAAGCGAAGCGCTAGCAGAATAGACGGGTTGTATCGCCCATTTTCCAGCGAGCTGATGGTCTGGCGGGACACTTTCATGATCTCTGCCAACTCATCCTGCCGCAGCCCTTTGGCTAAACGAAATTCTTCCAGACGATTCTTCATTGGGCCTCCTTCGGTGCAAATACCATTGCCTCGTTTTGATGGAAAGCACGCTTTACATTCGCATCATAGCGCAAGGTATCTTTGATGTCAGGTGTGCTTTACATATTCTCAAAACCCTTCTCCTCAACGCTCCTATTTTCTTGCACTACAAAGAAAAGCACCCCGCCAAAACGGCAGGATGCTATCTCTATTTTCTATGTATTCTTACTTATTTTCCTTAGTCAACAGCACGGAACTGTTCCAAAGGATACACCACCAGCTGTACATGGCCCTTGATCATATCCCGGGTGATGGCGGAAGGAATGGAACCGCCCCAGCTGGAATAGTAGTTGCGGCTATCGTGGCTGTTATCGCGGTTATCGCCAGCAACAAAGTATTCTTCCTCGCCAAGGGTAAACGGATCCATGCTGAAGCCATCATCGTTGCGGGAAGGAGTCAGGTAGGGCTCGTCGGTGGGTTCGCCGTTGCGGATGACCACGTTATTCTGAATCTCGATGGTATCGCCGGGCACACCGATAACGCGCTTGACAAAATTGGTGTTGCCCCGCTCAGGATAGTGGCAGATGACCACATCGCCAATTTTCGGGTCGCCAAACAGATATTCCGGCTTGGTCACCAGCATGATCTCGCCGTCTACCAGCGTATCGCACATACTGCTGCCATCCACACGCACAGGCTCAAACAGCAGGGTACGAATAGCAAAAGCAATGACCACCGCCATGCCCAGCGTAAAGATCCAGCTGAACAATTCTTTTAGAAATCCGTTTTTCCCTTTTTTGGGTTTTGGGGACTCTTCGCTGGGGATCTCGTTACCGGGGTTTTTTTCCTCTTTGTAGCTATACTGATATTCCATCTGGTCATCCTTCGTCTGCATGGCTTGGTTCCTCCTTATCTTTCGAAAATATAGAATCTTTTTCTATACTTGCCAAACGGCGGGTCATTCCTGCGTCATCATTTGCAAAAGTGTTTCTGCCTCCGGCACAGCGCCTTGCTCCAAGATCTTCTTGCGCCGCTTGACGAAGGTCTCCCGGTCCAGCATGACAATACGACCGCAGCCAAGACACTTGATCTTTATATCTGCGCCGATGCGGATAACTGTCCATCGGTCGCTGCCGCAGGGGTGCGTTTTGCGCATCTGCACGACATCGTTCAGACGAATCTCTTCCATCTTGGTACACCTCCGCTGCGTATAGCGATATTATACATCCCGGTCTATTTTCTTGCAAGCATTGCAGCACGCCAATATCGGGTCGAACTGTAAATAAAATGTAAATAAAGCGTAAACCCCAAACATTACGGAGCCGGTGTTTCGAGGGGCAAATTGGGCGTGTCGTGGCGTCCGTCCAGCGAGATCTGCACGATCTTATCCCACAGGTCGCCGCTGGCTACGTGCATCAAAAAGCTTTTGCCCGCTGTTTCAAAACGGATCAATGCCCCCTGACCATCTTTATCACCAACGATATACAAATGGCTTGCATTGCAGATGCTGATATGCAGCGCCTCTTCCGTGTTGATGCGTCCAAAAGGCGGCATGGCATAATCTCGGCGCAGATAACTTTGCAGGGCTTTATAGTTTTCTGGTACGATCACGCTGCTGCGTCCTTGGTAAGTAGCGATCACCGCGTTTTCTTCGTCGGTATAGGTCTCCTGCGCGTTTACATAGGTCGCAGCATTAAAAGCAGCGCCAAGCTGCACGTTGTATTCGTTCATCTGGTATTTCGCATTGACCAGATATACCATACTGGCAATAAAGAAAACCAGCGTAGCCAGAGCGATCAATATCATCAATTTGGTATACCACTTCATTGGCTGTCCCCTCCCTTGGCGACCTCATCCATCTGATGGTAGGTGTCTCGTATGCGCAAAAAGCTGCCCATGGCACACATCGCAAAGCAGAGAAGGGCTGCAAAACCGAATATTTCTTCCTGCCAGCGCCCCTTTAAGCTAAACAAAACAAACAAAAGATCGCCAATGCTGGCAAGGCCCACCAAAACGCCGCAGCCAACACAAGAACGCAGCACTCGTCCCACTCCATTTTCTTTTTCCAGGCGCGTCATTTTCTTCAGGTTGCGCCGCATGGAAAACAGCCCCATGCACCAATATGCAAGCGGTGCCAGAGCACAGGCCGCAACAGGCATTACATACATGCAGCGGGAGCTGGGGGTATTGAGGTGCATATAGAGAAGATAAAAACCTATGCACACCAGCAGGTGGACAAGCGATGAGGTAAACGCCTTGCGGCCCGCCGCCTCTTCGCCTCGATAGCTGTACCAGTTGCCCCGATATACCGCCTCACGTTTTTCTTTGCCACGATGATCCATTGTCGTAGCAAATCCATAATCTTCTTTATACTTACGCTCCTTCAAGCGAACACCTCCTAATGCCACGCCAAAAAGCTGACCATGGTTAAAACAGCATAACATAATGTATGTAGAAAAGCAAAACAAGATATCTATATCTCACTGCAAACGTTTGCAAAGCATTGACAGGTACGAAAATTCCGCTCTACACCTTAGATGCAGCACGAAAACTATGGATTGACACAGATATGCGTTAATGATAAAATCCATCTATGGAGTACGTCTCTTTTTCAAATAAAAGAGATGAAAAAAATAATCAAGGAGGAACCATTCATGAAGAAACTGTTGGCTCTGTTGATGGCTGCCATCATGCTGATGAGCGTGACCGCCATTGCAGAAGACGCTGCTGTGGGCACTCCCCTGGTTGTGGCCACCGACACGCTGTCTGAAAAATTCAGCCCCTTCTTCGCCGACACTGAGTACGACCAGAACGTGGTCGATATGACTCAGCTCGGCATGATGACCACCGACCGTGTGGGCGGTATCATCTACAACGCCATCGAGGGCGAAACCATCAACTACAACGGCACCGATTACACCTACACTGGCCCCGCCAATATCAGTGTTGTGTACGACGAAGCCACCGACATCACCACCTACACTGTGAAGATCCGCGAAGACCTGAAGTTCGCCGATGGCGAGCCTGTCACCGCTGATGACATTATCTTCACCTACTACGTATATCTGGATCCCAGCTATGCTGGCTCCACCACCCTCAACAGCTACGACATCCTCGGTCTGGATGCTTACATGACCCAGATCCCCGAGGCCTCTTTGGAGAGCGTTGTTGGCGTATTCGATGCGCTGGTTGCTGCTGGCCCCGAATACACCGTGGCTGAGGGCGATGCCTTCACCCAGGAGCAGTACGATGCTTACTACGGCTCTGTGAAGGAACTGTGGACTGCTGACGTGCAGGGCATCGTGGATGTCGTGTTCGCCAACTACTGCACCGAAGATTACGCTCCCATGATCGGCAAGACCGTGGAAGAGATCTCCGCTTCCGAAGGCCTGAAGGTCGCTTTCGGTATGGTTATGTGGGGCTTCGGTTCCATTGAAGGCACCGTGCTGACCACCGCCTCCGGCGAAACCTTCGATCTGGCTACCGAAGTGCTGCCCACCGCCGAAGATTACTACGAAGCCGCTTATGCCAAGTACGGCGGCAGCTTCGATGCTTATCTGGCCGCTGGCGAATCTGCCACCGGTACCACCGTTGATGCTCTGAACACCGAAACCATGGCTGCTCTGGCTGCTGCTCAGGGCGTTGACATGAGCGCTGGCGTTCCCAACATCTCCGGTATCAAGAAGCTGGACGATTACACCGTCGAAGTGAAGGTTCAGGGCTTCTCCGCCCCCGCTGTGTACTCCATCTGCGGTCTGTCTATCACCCCCAAGCACTACTACGGCGATGGCACCTATGACTACGAAGCCAACAACTTCGGTCATCCCTTCGGCGATCTGTCCTGCGTGCAGGCCAAGAACGCTGTGCCCATGGGCGCTGGCGCTTACAAGTTTGTGAAGTACGAGAACCGCGTGGTTTACTACGAGGCCAACGAGCACTTCTACAAGGGCGCTCCCGCGATTGCTACCGCTCAGTACAAGGAAACCAACTCTGCTGAAGTTGCCACTGCTGTGCAGACCGGCACCGCCGACGGCGGCGAGCTCAACGGCACCAAGGCCAACTTCGAGATGCTGCGCTCCTTCAACTCCAACGGCGAAACCACCGGTGATGTGGTGACCACCTACTCCGTTGCCAACCTGGGCTACGGCTACATCGGTATGAACGCCGACACCATGAACGTTGCCGGCGAACCCGGTTCCGATGCTTCCAAGAACCTGCGCAAGGGCTTTGCCACTGTGCTGTCCGTGTATCGTGACACCGCTTTCGACTCCTACTATGGCGACGCTGCTGCCGTTATCAACTACCCCATCTCCAGCACCTCCTGGGCTGCTCCCCAGGCCACTGACGAAGGCTACCGTGTAGCTTTCTCCGTGGATGTTGATGGCAACCCCATCTTCACCGCTGAGATGACCACCGAAGAGAAGTACGCTGCCGCTCTGCAGGCTGCTGTTGGCTTCTTCAAGGCCGCTGGCTACACCTTCGACGATGCTACCGGCATGTTCACCGCTGCTCCCGAAGGCGCCAAGATGAGCTATGAAGTCATCATCCCCGCTGACGGTATCGGCGATCACCCCTCCTTCGCGATCCTGACCGACGCCAAGGCCGCTTTGGCCACCATCGGCATCGAGCTGAAGATCAACGACCCCGCTGACTCCAACGTGCTGTGGGATTCCATGGACGCTGGCACTCAGGAACTGTGGGCCGCTGCTTGGGGCTCCACCATCGATCCCGACATGTATCAGGTCTACCACTCCTCCAACATCGTTGGTCTGGGTGGCTCCGACTCCAACCACTACCACATCCAGTCTGCTGAGCTGGATCAGATCATTCTGGACGCTCGCGCTTCTTCCGACCAGAGCTACCGCAAGGTTCTCTACCGCGCCGCTCTGGACGAGATCATGGATTGGGCTGTTGAGATTCCCGCCTATCAGCGCCAGAACATCGTCATCGTTAGCACCCCGCGCGTTGACACCACCACCGTTACCCCCGATGTTACCACCTACTGGGGCTGGCTGGCTGAAATGGAAACCATGAAGATGGTTGAAGCTGCTCAGTAATTGCAACTGAAAAGCATCAACTCCCCATCTGAAGTTCACTAAGAGCTCGGGCCACCTCCCGCTTCGGCGGGAGGTGGCTTGAGCCACATTGATTGCTACGGGGAGACAAAACTTTGGGGAGGGAATGCAAAAGTGTGGAAGTTTATCGTCAGACGTATCAGTCTGGCTATTGTTATCATCATCTGCGGATCCTTTATTATTTACGGTGTTATGCGCTGTATGCCTACTTCCTTTGTGGAAGGTCTGGCCCGTCAGCGTGCAGCCGCCAGTGCCACCACCGGCGGTGCCAGCTATGAGGAATGGCTGGAAAAATTAAACGAAGCCTACCACATGAACGACGACGTACTGACCGGTTTTGCCAATTGGCTGGGCAATGTGCTCAAGGGCGATTTTGGCGAGAGCTGGAAGTACGGTATGCCTGTTACCGAAAAATTTAACGACGTTATTTGGTATTCTGTTGTACTCAATGTTGTAACGTTGATTTTGCAAGTGGCCATTTGTATACCGCTGGGTATTCAGGCAGCACGCCATCAATACAGCGGCTTTGACTATGGCATCACTGTCTTTGCTATGCTTTGTATATCGTTGCCTACTTTTTTCTTGGCAACGGTACTAAAATACATCTTTGCTGTTAAGCTCGGTTGGTTCGACTTGTACGGCATCGTTGGCAGGTATTACGAGCAGCTGAGCAGCTGGGGCAAGGTAATGGATATGCTCAAGCATATGGTACTGCCTACGCTTACGCTTACCATGCTCAACATCGGTGGTTTGACCCGTTATACCCGTACCAACATGCTGGAGGTACTCAACGCGGACTACATCCGTACGGCCCGTGCCAAGGGTCTGTCCGAAAAGGTGGTCATCAACCGCCACGCTTTCCGCAACACGCTCATCCCGCTGGT
Source organism: Candidatus Limiplasma sp. (assembly GCA_045538465.1). Lineage (GTDB taxonomy): Bacteria > Bacillota > Clostridia > Christensenellales > Aristaeellaceae > Limiplasma. The sequence goes on from JAZSRK010000037.1 coordinate 37,892, forward strand.
CAGCTATATGAGCTACTTGGTACCCAGCCTGTTCAGCGGCTCCATGATCACCGAAACGCTGTACCAGATCCCCGGTATCGGCTACATCGCCTACGATGCCATGGTGGCCGGCGACCTGCCCTTTACCATGTTCTACTCGGTATTTGGTCTGGTGCTTACCCAGATCAGCCTGATGCTGGCTGACATTATGTACGCTGTGGTCGATCCCCGCGTGCGTGTAAACTAACAGAAAGGAGGAACGTGCAAAGATGTCTGAAAACACCAATCAAAAACAAAATTTGGCATTGGACGACGGCCGCCGAGTAAAAGTGCTTTCTCCCGGTATGATGGTATTTAAGCGCTTTATTCGCAACCGTTTGGCGATCGCCGGTATCTGCATTCTGATCTTTATGTTCGCTTTCTCCTTTTTGGGCGGTATTATAAGCCCCTACCGTCAGGATCAGGTGTTTAACAAATACGACTATGCCAACAAGGAATATGCCGGTGCCGTAGTAAATACTGAGTACCGCTACCTTACCCGCGACGGCGGCGAGCTGCCTGCAACCGCTCGCGCTAAGTTTACCTTGGCTGCCAAAGAGAACGCTCCCTCTTTTGAAGCTGGCGGCGTTACCTACAGCTTGGTAAAGGTGGCAGACGGCTTCTTCCGCATCGGCACTTCGCAAGAGCTGGGTACGGTCGCTGCGCTTGGCAAGATCGTGGATGTTAAAGCCGCCGAAGGCGTTACCATCGAAAGCGACCTGAAACAAGCTGCCACGACTGCCGTAAAGAGCGGACAGACCAGCTTTGAGTTGAATGGCGTTACCTACACCCTCACCCCCGGCAAAGCCAAGAGCTACACCCTTGCCGGTACCGAGGATATTGCGCTGGCCAGTATGCTGTCTTTTGACGCTTACTCCGCAGAGTACAAGCCGTTGGTGGAAAACTTCGACTTCCGCCTGATGAGCGAGACGGCCATGCACAATGGCGAGACCTCCTTCGAGCTGGACGGCGTTACCTACCAGCTGGAAATTGAAAGCGAAACCACTGCTACCGTGTTTGTAACCAACGGCGAGGAGCAGGTGCCGGTCGCCAACGTATCCAACGTGATCGTCAACCCCGTCAACTCCGATATTTTCCTGCCCATGGATTACAAAGCAGCTGTGACCGATGCCATTGCTACTCACCAGAGCAGCTTTGAATATGTGAACGCCAACGGCGAGACCGAGACCCATCGCATCCAGCTGAGCGTGAATAACTACATTATTTCCACCGACCAAAAGACCATGCTCATCGATATGTACGCCGCCCCCAGCAAGACTCACTGGCTGGGCACCGACGACCACGGCATGGACGTTCTTACCCGACTGATGTACGGCGGCCGCATTTCTTTGATGGTAGGCTTCATCGTCGTGTTCTTGGAGCTGCTGATCGGTATCGTCATCGGCGGTGTATCCGGCTACTTCGGCGGCTGGGTAGATACGCTGCTCATGCGCTTTGTGGATCTGTTCAACTCTATCCCCTACTACCCGATGATGATCATCGCCGGTGCGTTGATGGATGCCTTTGAGGTAAACCCCTATACACGTATCTTCATGCTGATGGGCATTATGGGTATTATGGGCTGGACCGGTATCGCCCGCACGGTTCGCGGCCAGATCCTGTCTCTGCGTGAACAGGACTTTATGGTTGCCACCGAAGCGACCGGCATCCGCATCAGCCGTCGTATTTTCCGCCATCTGGTGCCCAATGTTATGCCTTTGCTCATCGTGCAGGCTACCATGTCTCTGGGCGGCATCATCCTGACGGAAGCTACCCTGTCCTTCTTGGGTCTGGGTATCAAGTATCCGCTGGCTTCTTGGGGTACCATCATCAACTCCGCCAGCAATATCTATGTTATGTCTAACTTCTGGTTCATCTGGATCCCCGCAGGTATTCTGATCGTGCTCACCGTGCTTGGTTTCAACTTTGTCGGTGACGGCCTGCGCGATGCCTTTGACCCGAAGATGAAGCGGTAAGCGGGAGGAGAAACCATGAAGAAAGAGAAAAAATCGACCGGTTATATCTCAGCCCGGGAATCCCGCAAGATCAGCAAAGAAAACATCCGGATCACTCGGGGCTATGAAAAGAAGCGGGAACGTAAAAACGTACCCGAAAGCGAATACCTCACCACCATGAAAAACCCGGAAAACGTTGTGGAGTTTGACAACCTTCACACCTACTTCTTTACCGACATCGGTACGGTAAAGGCGGTAGACGGCGTTACTTTCGATGTGCCTATTGGCAAGACGGTGGGTATCGTAGGCGAATCCGGCTGCGGCAAGAGCGTTACCAGTATGTCTTTGATGCAGCTGGTGCAGCGTCCCACCGGTCAGACAGTCAAGGGCGAGATGCGGCTGAACCTTGGCGACAAGGCTTACGATGTAGCGCAGATGCCTCTGGAAGCCATGCAGAAAATTCGCGGCAACGTGATCTCTATGATCTTCCAAGAGCCCATGACCAGCTTGAACCCTGTTTTCCGTATCGGCTTCCAGCTGGACGAAGTAATTGCCCTGCACAACCCGGATATGAGCGAAGAAGACGTGAAGGCACGCTCCATCGAGGCTATTAAGATGGTCGGTATCGCCGATGCCGAGGGTGTGTACAATCGTTACCCCCACGAGCTTTCCGGCGGTATGCGCCAGAGGATCGTTATCGCTATGGCGCTGGTGTGCAATCCCCGGCTGATCATCGCCGACGAGCCCACCACCGCATTGGATGTTACCATTCAGGCACAGATCTTGGAGCTGCTGCGCAACCTGAAGTCGCAGATCAACGCTTCCATTATGCTGATCACCCACGACCTTGGCGTTATTGCTGAAATGGCAGACTACGTTGTGGTCATGTACGCTGGCCGCGTTGTAGAAAAAGGTCTGGCACACGAAGTGTTCCTCGACCCGCGCCATCCGTACACCATCGGTCTGATGGAATCTAAGCCGGTGATCAACAAAAAGGTAGATCGCCTGTATTCCATCCCCGGTGCAGTGCCCAACCCCATCAACATGCCCGACTATTGCTACTTCCGCGACCGCTGCGAAAAGTGCGTGGAGCGCTGCAATGGTTCCTATCCCCACGAGATGCACATTACCGATACGCATATTGTGAGCTGCTGGCGTTATTTTGACGAAGACAAGGGAGGTGCGCAGGATGAGTGAAGCATCTAAGAACGTTGTTGAAGTAAAAAATCTGTGCAAGTACTTCCCTATTAAAGCCGGCTTGTTTGGTCGTGTAGTGGGGAACGTGCACGCCGTAGAAAATGTAAGCTTCGCCATCAAGCGCGGCACGACCATGGGTCTGGTCGGTGAATCCGGTTGCGGCAAGACCACCATCGGCAAGACCATTCTGAACCTGACAGCGAAAACCAGCGGCGAAGTCATCTTTAACGAAGATACCCAGCTGGACAAGCTGACCACCAAGCAGATGCGTGCCTTCCGCCCCAAGATCCAGATCATCTTTCAGGATCCCTACTCCAGCCTCTCCCCTCGCCTTCCTGTTGGCGAGATTATCGGCGAAGCCGTGCGTGAGCACGGTCTGGTGCCCGAAGACGAGCTGGATGCTTACGTGACCCGCATTATGAAAGCCTGCGGTCTGCACGAGTACCAGAAGGATCGTTATCCCCACGAGTTTTCCGGCGGTCAGCGCCAGCGTATCTGCATCGCTCGCGCCATTGCCCTCAACCCGGACTTCATCGTATGCGACGAGCCGGTTTCCGCTCTGGACGTATCCATTCAGGCGCAGATCATCAACCTGCTGGAGGATCTGCAGAAGGAATTCAACCTGACCTATCTGTTCATCAGCCACGACCTGTCTGTTGTGCAGCACATCTCCGATACCATCGGTGTTATGTATCTGGGCAACATGGTTGAGTTTGCTACGAAGGAAGATATCTTCGCCGAGCCCCTGCACCCCTACACGCAAGCCTTGTTCAGCGCCATTCCTGTGCCCGACCCCACCATCAAGATGAACCGGATCATTCTGGAAGGCAATATCCCCTCCCCCTCCAACCCGCCCAGCGGCTGCAAATTCCACACCCGCTGCCGGAATTGTAAGAAGGTTTGCGAGCAGAAAGTTCCCCGCACCATCGAAGCCAAGGAAGGTCACTTTGTAGCCTGCCATATCTACGACCCGGAAAGCGGTTACGACAATGAGTAAGCAAGACAGACGGGAACGGTTACCGGAAGGCGACGACGGACGAACCATTGCCAACATGAACGTGGAAGGCATGCCGTGGTATCGCCCGGAAACCCCCGATCGACCGCCAGTTTCGGATAGCGGCTCCAAGGATGAGCTGACGAAGAAACAGGTACGCATGTACACCGCAAGCGCCTTAAAAGCGGCTTTGTTGGTCGCATCGGTCATGAGCCTTGGCTTGGTACTGTTCGCTGCGTTTTGCGTATTTATCTGGTTCCGTTAAAACAAGAGATCTTAAAAAACTGCGCTGTTTGGCGCAGTTTTTTAAATTGTCGCCTCCCCCGGGAGGTAGGCTTAGCTCCCTGCACTTTTTCGACGACCTGAAACGAATGCTTTCCATCGCCCCGTGTTGCATTCTGATTGCCCGAGTGCTATACTGCATTAGCAAAACACATTTTTTCTTCGCGCAACAATATACTTTTGGAAAGGGCGAATAGTATGGCACGAATGAATGGCCCCATGGGGCCCCGAGGTTTCCTGACCGACGAGGAAAAAGCCAACCTGCCTAAGGTAACACCCGATTTGCTCAAGCGGATCCTTGCTTACCTGACCCCCTATTGGGCCAAATTTTTGATGGTATTTGGCACCATTCTCATCTCGTCCGTACTGGGTTTGCTGCCCAGCATTATTACCGGACGGATCGTGGACCAAGCCTTGGTGGGCGAAAACATGAAGCTGCTCATCAAGTTGTTGGCAGCAGCGCTGATCACCACCTTGGCTTCTCAGGGGGTATCCCTGCTGACGACCTACCTGAACGCATGGATCTCGCAGCATATCATCTTTGATATGAAAAACCAGATGTACCGCCATCTGCAGCAAATGAGCCACGCCTTTTTTACCGGCGAGCGACAGGGCGATATCATCACCCGTATGAATACCGACATCAGCGGTGTATCCTCTGTTATTTCGGGTACGCTGAGCAGCATTCTCAGTAATGTGGCTACCGTGGTCACCACCCTGATCGCCCTGTTTGGCATGAACTGGAAGATGGCCATCGTTGGCATCTGCGTTATTCCGCTGCTTATTTTGCCCACCCGTTCCGCAGGCCGCACCCGGTGGAAACTGCTTACCGACAGCCAAGCCAAAAACGACGAAATGAACCAACTCATCAATGAGACCCTCAGTGTGAGCGGTTCCATGCTGACGAAGCTGTTTACCCGGGAAGAGACTGAGTACAAGCGCTTTGAGAAGGTAAACGGCGAAGTGACCAAACTGGCGCTGAAAGAACAGCTCAGCGGTCGTTGGTTCTTCCTGCTGATGGGCATCTTTACCCAGATCGGCCCCTTGCTGATCTACTTTGCCGGCGGCTATCTGATCATCAAAAACATCGATCCCACCCTGACGGTCGGTACCATCACCGCCATGGTCGCTCTGGTAAACCGTCTGTACCGCCCGGTGGAATCCCTGCTGAATATTCAGGTGGACTTTACCCGCAGCCTTGCTTTGTTCACCCGCATTTTCGACTACTTCGACCGCAAGATCGATATCAAATCTCCCGAAAAGGCTGTAAAGCCCAACGTGGATGGCGGCACGATCGAATTCAACCACGTTTCCTTCGGCTACCTGCCCGACCAGGAGCTTCTGCACGACATCCATTTTACGGTAAACCCCGGCGAGATGGTAGCGATCGTAGGCCCTTCCGGCAGTGGCAAGAGCACCATCATCAACTTTATTCCCCGCCTGTACGATGTATGGGGCGGCTCGGTGAGCATTGCAGGTGTGGATGTGCGTAATTACGATCTGACCTACCTGCGCGAGCAGATCGGCGTGGTATCTCAGGATACCTATCTGTTTAATGGCACCATCCGAGAGAACCTGCTCTACGCCAAGGAGGACGCTACCGAGGAAGAGCTGATCGCTGCCTGCAAAGCAGCTTCTATCCACGACTTTATCGCCGCTCAGCCCGAAGGCTATGATACGCCTGTTGGCAACCGCGGTCTCAAGCTCTCCGGTGGCGAGAAGCAGCGCATTTCTATTGCGCGCGTCATTCTCAAAAACCCCAAGATCCTCATTTTGGATGAAGCCACCTCTGCACTGGACTCCATTTCTGAAAGTGCCATTCAAAATGCGCTGGAAGTGGTTATGCAGGATCGTACCAGCATCGTTATTGCCCATCGGCTTTCCACCATTATGGCAGCGGACAAGATCCTTGCCCTGTCTGACGGTGTTATTGCCGAAAGCGGCAAGCACGAGGAGCTTTTGGAAAAAGACGGAGTATACAAGCAGCTGTTTGATACCCAGTTTGGCAAAATGCTGGAAGCTTTGGAGGCTTTGGACGATAACTAAGTTTGAAAGCATACATCTTGCAAACGCAAGCGCCCCGCACAGGAGTTTTGTTCCTGTGCGGGCCGTACTTTTTATCTATTGACAAAGCCGTTTTTGTTCCATTCCAGTACCGTTTGGTACCCCAGCTTCTCGTACCAGCGGCCTACAGCGGTGTAGTGGATAAAGCTGATATCAAAGCCTTCCTTGCGCAGAATATCGGTGGCCTTCTGCACCATGCGAAGCCCGATGCCCTGCCGACGGTATTCGGGCACCGTGCCTACACAGCCCGGGCCGCCGATGCGCAGACCCTGATATTCCCCCATGGTATCCACAAGGCAGAAACTGGCGATCCTGTCACCATCAAAGGCGCAATACACCCGATCGCCTTGCTGAAAATACTCTGGCCAGTCCTCATCCACGGTGGCCACTGCCTTTTGCAGGGTCTCGGTATCGCCATTATACCAGCCAAAGGTGATATGCTCTGGGCAGGGAACCGGCTGGGTCACAGGGGCTTCCAATTTCAGCTCCATCGCCAGCTCCTCCCACGTTTCGGCAGGATCGGCATCTTTGGGGGCACTCTTTGCAAAGAAATCCGGGTAGAGATGGTTGAACATTTCCTGATAATTGATGGTCATGCAATTTCCCTCCGTTATTTGGAAGCGCTGTTCACTACCCTATCCCCCCAGCCTTTGGGCAAGCCGGGAGGCTGGGAGGCGCATATACAGATCAGGCGTGCTCCACATACCACTGATAATCGTAGCCTTCATCAGAGGTGCCTTCTGCCTTGATGACGGTAAACTGCACCAATGCATTCTCCTTCAATTCCAGCGCAAAGGTGACCTGTCCGTTTTCGTTGCAAAGAGAAGCAGTTTTGCACAGAGGCTGCCCAGCATCCTTCAGGAACTGGAGCTGCTCCTTGGTAAGGGAAGCAGGCTCGCCCATCTCGTGCCAAGCCTTGACGGGGTTGCAGCACTCTTCATCCACGATGCGCTGCATCAGTACTTGCTTGCCGCCAAGGGGCAACGTAACATTCAGCGTGATCGCCTCACGATTTGCCTGACAGATGTTCCACGCAACGCCCTGATAGCTGCCATCCTTGCGGCGCACCAGCACCATGTTGTCATCCCGGTATACAGGCTCGCCCTGTAGGTTGTTAAAGAAGGCAAAGGTCCACATGGTGGGCTTGATGATGAGCTGGTTGGCGATCATACCAAAGCCGCCATGGAAGGGACGGGACGGCACGCCGCCTTCTTCGAACACATCGCCGAAAGTCCAATAGGAATAAGAGGCGCAGGTATCGCCCAGACGGGACAGAAGACCAGCGGTCAAAACAGCATTCAGGTTGGTATCGTGGATGGGGCAGAAGGGGTTGTAGGAGGTGTTGAACTCCGTGATGTGCATTTCCATGCCCTTAAATTCGGGGTAGCTGTCGATGAGATCGCGCGTGCGCTGCATTTCATCCAGCGTATATTCCACGGCGCACATTTCGTGGTGGGTGTATCTGCCCGTGCGCTGCGGGGTTTGCGCCATATAGGCGTGACGGGTGATGAAATCCAGCGGGAGCTGTTCATCCCGGCAGAAATCGAGGAAAGCCTCCATCCACCCCAGCGAGGTTTCGCCGCCGCAGATGAAGTCGGAGGCCAAGCGGTCTTAGGAAGACAAGACCTGATAACA
>JAZSRK010000011.1:0-4181 GCA_045538465.1 Candidatus Limiplasma sp.
TTTTCTCCATCACAGCCTTTTGTTATAGGGAATCATACCATTTTTGTTGAAAAATGTCAATATATTATAGCTTGTTGCGGATGATCTTTCCGCTGATGGTCTTGGGAAGCTCGGTGCGGAATTCCACGATGCGGGGGTACTTGTAGGGGGCGGTGTGCTGCTTGACGTAGTTCTGGATATCCTTTTTCAGCTCATCGGTGCCGTCGGTACCCTTGGTGAGCACGATGCAGGCCTTGACCACCTGACCGCGCACATCATCCGGCGCACCGGTGACGCCGCATTCCAGCACGTAGGGCAGCTCCATGATGACGCATTCGATCTCGAAAGGCCCGATGCGGTAACCGGAGGACTTGATCACATCGTCCACGCGGCTGACGTACCAGAAGTAGCCCTGCTCGTCCTTCCAGGCCACATCGCCGGTGTGGTACCAGCCGTCATGCAAAACGGCATTGGTCTTTTCCTCGTCCAGATAGTAGCCAAGGAACAGGCCGCAGGGCACCTTGTCACTGGTCTTGATGCAGATTTCGCCCGCCTGACCGGGGGTGACGGGGTTGCCATCGGGATCCAGCAGCTGGATGTCGTACAGGGGGCTGGCCTTACCCATGGAGCCTACCTTGTGGGCATGACCCACCAAATTGGCGATGGACAGGGTGGTTTCGGTCTGGCCGAAGCCTTCGATCAGCTGCAGACCGGTCTGCTTTTCAAACTGATAGTACACTTCGGGGTTGAGGGCCTCGCCGGCGGTGGTAGCACGCACCACGCTGGAGAAATCGTACTTGGTCAGATCCTGCTTGATCATCATGCGGTACATGGTGGGCGGTGCGCAGAAGGTAGTGATCTTATACTTGCCGAACATGGGCAGGATGTCCGCAGCATCGAAGCGGTCGAAGTCGTAGGTGAACACACCGCCTTCGCACAGCCACTGGCCGTAGTACTTGCCCCAGAGCGCCTTGCCCCAGCCGGTATCGGAGATGGTGAAGTGCAGACCATCACGATGCACACAGTGCCAGTACTTGGCGGTGATGTAGTGGCCCAGCGGGTACTTGAAGCTGTGGGTAGCGATCTTGGGGTAGCCGGTGGTGCCGGAGGTAAAGAACATCAGCATGGGGTCGTCGCCGCAGGGGGTCTCCTCGGTGCGCAGGTAACGGCGGCTGAACAGGCCAAACTCGGTATCGTAGTCGTGCCAGCCTTCCCGCTTGCCGCCCACCAGAACCATGGTTTGCAGCGTGGGCGAGGTTTCACGGGCCAACTCTACCTGATGGGCCACATCGCCATCGGCAGTGCACAGGATGGCGCTGACGCCGGCCGCATTGAAGCGGTACTCAAAATCGTGAGCCAGCAGCTGGTTGGTGGCGGGGATGGCGATAGCGCCCAGCTTGCAAACGGCGGTCATCACAGGCCAGAACTGCCAGTGGCGCTTCAATACCAGCATCACACGGTCGCCCTTCTTTACGCCCAGAGAGGTGAGGTAGTTGGCGGTCTGGTTGGACAGATCCTTCATATCCTTGAAGGTGAAGCGGCGCTCCTCCTTCTCGCGGGAGATGTGCAGCATGGCCAGCTTCTCAGGATCCTTACGAGCCACGGCATCCACGATGTCAAAGCCGAAGTTGAATTCATCCGCATTTTTGAAATCGATGCTTTCCAGAGAACCATTCTCGTCCTCCACCACATCGATAAACTTGTTGCAGCAAAGCTCCGGGTCGGTCTCGGAAACCGGAACATGCTTTTCCTGCACCTCGGGGGCAGCATTGCTCTTGCCGTGGAGAACCATGGCCAAGAACAGGCACTCCTCGCCATCCACAGCGATCATGCCGTGAGGGGTAGCGGAGTCGTAGTAAATGCTGTCGCCTTCGTGGAGCACTTCCTCGTGTTCGCCGATCTGCACCTTCAGCGAGCCCTTGAGGATCAGGTCGAACTCCTGACCGGCGTGGGTAGCCAGCGGGATGGGCTTATCCTGCTGCTCGGGCAGGTAATCGTAGCGCACCCAATAGGGCTCGGCGATCTTCTGGCGGAACATGGGGGCCAAGTTCTGGATGCGGATGCCCCGCTCCTTGGCGGTGGTGATGCCGCGATCCTTACGGGTAACGGTGTAATTGCTCAGGTGGGCGCTGTAGCCCTCCAGCAGGTCGGTCAATTCGATGCCGAAGGCAAGGGCGCACTTGTGGATAAAGGAAAAGGGAAGGTCTACCATGCCGTTTTCATACTCGGTGTAGGTGGCTTCACTCACTTGGGTGCGCAGCGCCATCTCCTCTGTGGAATAGCCCATAATCTGCCGCATCTCTCGAATACGAAGGGCGATCTCCTGAATTTGCTGTCCGGTCTGGTTCACGGGGCATGCCTCCTTGTGGTGAAATAAAGAAAACCCATCCCAAAGATTTTTCTTTGAGACGGGTGTTATAACATCCGCGGTACCACTCAAATTGCAGCTATGCTGCCACTCGTCGGGTTCTGTCAAACCCTGTGCATTCACGCAGCCTCACGGAAAGCCTTACTCTATTCCATTTCAGACTTTCAACTCAGAAGGGATGGGCACTTGAAACTTTGGCTACCGGTTTTCACCAACCACCGGCTCTCTGAAAGCGTCCGTTTCGGCCGTCTTCGTCATTGTCTTTGGGGGAGGGTATTCAATTTACGGTTTGAATGATAGCACTAAGTAAATGGGTTGTCAACGGGTTTGAAAGCAAGTACACGCAAAAAACATTGGGCATACAAACCGGTGGGATGGGTGGCTTATCGGTCAATGGCCATCAAATGCGTAAGCCCGCGGGCGATGCCATCGGCCTCGTTGGAGGTTGTCACATACCCAGCGGCAGCCTTCACTTTCGCTACGGCGTTGCCCATGGCTACGCTGTTTGGATAATGACGGATCATCTCCAGATCGTTCAGGCCATCGCCAAACACTGCCACTTCCTCCACGGAAAGCCCCAGCTGCTGACGGATGCGCTCCACCGCCCTCAGTTTGCCTGCTTCCAAGGGGATCACCTGAATGGTGCGCCCCTGATCGGTGATCAACACCTGCGCCAAGCCTTGGCAGACCTGCGTTAGCTGTTCGTACAATCCTTGGGGCAAGGGCGGGCGGTCATCGGTCAGGTTGCCATGGAAGATCTGCATTTTCATGGTTTGGGTCATGGTGTGCTCATCCATGGGGCTGAGCTGCTCCGGGGTCGATAAAGCAGTATTGCAGCTTATCCCCCATCTTGACGCACGCCCCGTTGGAATGGATCGTCTCATCGAACAAGGCAAAGTCCTCGTCCGTCCAGCCAAGGGTGATGTGCAGCCTTGGCGAGCGGGCGGTGACCACATAGGTGCGCACACCTAACGCCCGGCAGCGCCGTATGGCTTGCCGGGCGGTGGCAGGAATTTGTTTCTGTTCATCCAGCAGGGTACCGTCAGCAGGGTACCGTCCAAATCGAAAAAGACTGCTCGGAACAAGTTGTTTTCTCCTGTTTGGTTCATTTTGGCTTACTTAAAACCGTTACCGTCGCAGTAGAAGCAAGTGATCCATCTGCCCAACAGGTACATTTGGCCAGTTCCATTACAATCGCTGCATTCCCCGCTGCTGCCGGTGGCGCCGGAAGTACCTTCCGTTACCAGCACTTCGGTGCGGTTGGCGGCAATGTAGCCGACCTTGCCGTTGTAGTCGATCATATTCCAGCCATCATCCATGCCGAGATATTCCCAAGTGGTGCCCGGCTTGGCCTGACCGATGGAGCCGTATTTCTTGCCGGGGCCGCTGCGCACATTCAGCGCGTTGCCATGAGTCACCCGCACGATGGCGTACACGGAGTCGCCCCAGCCGTACTCATCGGGCACAAGGCCGGTTTCGATGGTGACACGGTTGCCGGATACATAGCCCTCCTGACCCTGATACAGGATGCAGTACCAGCCGTTTTCCTCGCCCAGATACACATAACTGTTCGTGGGCTGCGCCTCGCCCAGCACACCGTAGCTGGTGCCCGGACCCTTGCGTACATTCACTGCATTGTTATTGCTGATATACACCACATCACCGTAGCGCACCGCCAGACCTTCCAGCGGCAACAGGCAGAGGATCATCAAAAGACATACCAGCGCGAACCATTTCTGTTTCATCCATAACCCTTCCTTCATTCACTTTTGACAAAGAGAACATTACCGCCTACCGGCCGGCCAGGTCGCCAAAGAACACGCCTGCGGCGGCT
>JAZSRK010000030.1:0-9238 GCA_045538465.1 Candidatus Limiplasma sp.
CTACAAGAGACCCTTGGCTCAAGAGAGCACATTCTATGGAGGTGTAACCAAATGGCACGTATTGCGGGCGTTGACCTGCCCAGAGAAAAGCGTGTGGAGATCGGTCTGACTTACATCTTCGGTATCGGCCTGGCTACTTCCAAGGAAATCCTGGCCAACACCGAGATTAATCCCGATACCCGCGTCAAGGATCTGACCGAAAACGAAGTCAGCAAGCTCCGTGACTACATCGAGCACAACGTTAAGGTGGAAGGTGATCTCCGTCGTGAGGTTTCCCTGAACATCAAGCGTCTGGTGGAAATCGGCTGCTACCGCGGTGTCCGTCACCGTCGTAACCTGCCTGTCCGCGGCCAGAACACCAAGAACAATGCGCGCACCCGTAAGGGCCCCAAGCGCACCATCGCCGGCAAGAAGAAGGCTAAGTAATTCGATTGCCAACTGACTATCAACATTGCTGATGTAGCATGGAGGAGTGAACAACATGGCACCTAAGCAGAAGCTTAAGAAGGTTACGCGCAAGCGCCGTGAGAAGAAGCTCGTCGAGCGTGGCGCCGCGCATATCCGTTCTTCCTTTAACAACACCATCGTTACCCTGACCGACACCAACGGCAACGCCCTGAGCTGGGCCAGCGCCGGCGGCCTCGGTTTCCGTGGTAGCAAGAAATCCACTCCCTTCGCCGCCCAGATGGCCGCTGAAACCGCTGCCAAGGCCGCGATGGAATATGGCCTGAAGACCGTTGAGGTCTATGTGAAGGGCCCCGGTTCCGGACGTGAGGCTGCTATCCGTAGCCTGCAGGCTGCCGGTCTGGAAGTGAACATGATCAAAGACGTTACACCCATCCCGCACAACGGCTGCCGTCCGCCCAAGCGTAGAAGAGTGTAAGTAATCGAGGAGGTACAATTACAATGGCAAGATATACTGATTCCGTATGCCGTATGTGCCGCCGCGAGGGCACCAAGCTCTTCCTGAAGGGTGAGAAGTGCTTCTCCACCAAGTGTGCGGTGCAGAACCGTCCTACCCCTCCGGGTCAGCACGGTCAGGCTCGTCAGCGCAAGGCCAGCGAGTATGGCCTGCAGCTGCGTGAAAAGCAGAAGGCCCGCCGCGCTTACGGCCTGATGGAAGGCCAGTTCAAGCGCACCTTCGTTCGTGCCACCGGCATGAAGGGCATCACCGGCGAAAACCTGCTCCAGCTGTTGGAGCTGCGTCTGGACAACGTTGTGTATCGCAGCGGTTTGGCTTCCAGCCGTGCTCAGGGTCGCCAGTTCGTTTGCCATGGTCTGATGACCGTTAACGGCAAGAAGGTCGACATCCCCTCCTACACCTGTAAGGTCGGCGATGTGATCTCCGTGCGTTCCACCCGTAAGGACATGGCTCACTTCCAGATCGTGAAGGAAGGCGTTAACCGTGTTGTGCCTAAGTGGCTCACCACCGATGCCGCCAACCTGACCGCTACCGTGAGCGCTCTGCCCGCTCGTGATGATGTTGACCTGTCTCTGCAGGAAAACATGATCGTCGAGTTCTACTCTCGTTAATAAAACGGCGTTACTCCCTCGACTTAGTGGCTTAAAACAGGAGGGTAAACCGAATGATCGAAATCGAAAAAGCGCGTATCGAATGCGAGGAGCTCAGCCAGGATGGTGCTTATGGCCGTTTTGTGATCGAGCCCTTGGAGCGCGGCTTCGGCTATACTGTGGGCAACGCACTGCGCCGCGTGCTGCTTAGCTCGCTGCCCGGCGTAGCTGTTACCAGCATCCAGATCGAAGGCGTTCAGCATGAGTTCTCCACCGTTCCCGGTGTTACTGAGGATGTGGCCGAGATCATCCTGAACCTCAAGGCACTGTCTGCCAAGCTGTATGTTGACCAGCCCAAGACCGTTACCATTGATATGAAGGGCCCTGCCGAGGTAAAGGCGAAGGACATCAAGACCGACGACGAGTTGGAGTTCGTTGATCCCGAAGCCCATATCGCCACCCTGAACGAGGATGCTCATCTGCAGATGACTCTGACCGTGGACAAGGGCCGCGGCTATGTGAGCGCAGATAAGAACAAGTACCCCAACATGCCCATCGGTGTTATTCCCATCGACTCCATTTTTACTCCCATCAAGAAGGTCAACTACACCGTGACCGATACCCGCGTGGGTCAGATCACGGACTACGACAAGCTGACCTTGGAAGTGTGGACCGATGGCAGCGTGCAGCCTGATGAAGCCATCAGCCTTGCCGCTAAGATCCTCACCGAGCATTTGAGCCTGTTTGTCGGCCTGACCGATCAGGTGGCAGCCGTCACCTTCGCCGATCAGGAAGAAAACAAGCAGGGCCAGGCGCTGGAAATGACCATCGAAGAGTTGGATCTGAGCGTGCGTGCTTACAACTGCTTGAAGCGTGCAGGCATCAATACCATCGGCGAGCTGGTACAGCGCAACGAAGAGGACATGATGAAGGTTCGCAACCTCGGCCGCAAGAGCCTGGAAGAAGTGGTGCAGAAACTGGCCGGTCTCGGCTTGAGCCTGCGCCCCAGCGACGAATAACGATTGATTGATAGATCCTTCAAAGGAGGAGAAATACCATGGCACAACGCAAATTGGGTCGTACTGCCGACCAGCGTAAGGCGTTGCTCCGTAATCAGGTGACCAACCTGATTTGGTACGGCCGTATCGAGACCACCGAAGCCCGCGCTAAGGAAGTCCGCCGTGCTGCCGAGCGTCTGATCACTCTGGCTGTGAAAGAGTGCGACAATACCGTTACCGTTACCAAGGAAACCCATAACGATAAGGGCCAGCTGATGAACATCGAAGTTGTGAACGATGCTCCCAGCAAGCTGCATGCCCGCCGCATCATCATGAGCTACCTGTATGAGCTCAAGGATGTGCAGCGTGCCGATGAAGACAAGGCTGATTGGAAAGAGCGCACCAAGGACGTGAAGTATCCCGTCGTTGAGAAGCTGTTCCGCGAGATCGGCCCCAAGTTCAAGGCTCGCAACGAAGAAAAGAAGTGCAGCGGTGGTTACACCCGCATTTATAAGCTCGGGCCCCGTCGCGGCGACGCCGCCGAAATGTGCCTGATCGAGATCATCTGATCTCCCTCATGAGCTGCCAAAACCCCTTCCGATTTGCATCGGAAGGGGTTTTTTGCTATGATAGTATACGGTCGTACTGCTGTGGTGCACACTACACCATGGGGTGATGACAATGGAGGGTAGAAACATACCCAAAGACGATGATAGCGAAAAGAAGCGCATCTCCATGGCAGAAGAACAGTTTGCACGCTGGCTGGAAGCCATGGAAAGGCTGCGGCTGGCCGATTATGTACGCTATGTAGACGACCGCAAGCGGCTGTTCTGGTCCAGCTTTTGGTCGGGTATTGCAAGGGGTGTGGGCATGGCCATTGGCTTTACCATACTGGGCGCCATACTGATCCTTATCCTGCAAGATCTTGCCCGGCATAATCTGCCCTTGGTGGGCGAATTGCTGGATGAGATCGTAAATGTAGTACAAAACCGTATGAAATAGGGGAGAGAACCATGTTTTGGATGTGGGGAACAGCAACATTTGTGCTGCTGATCGACTTGGTAACAAAGCGGCTGGCCACCGTCTATTTGACTGGCGGCGATCTGGTGGCGATCCCATGGCTGCTTACGTTGCGCTTAACGCATAACAATGGCATCGCGCTGGGTTTGATGAGCGGCAACAAGATCGCTCTATTGGTGCTGCCGGTGGGCATCGTGCTGTGCGGCTGGCTCATGCTCAGGCAGTTTGTACCCACCAAGTATGTCCGTATAGCCTCAGGACTTATTTTGGGTGGTTTTATCGGCAATTATCTGGAAAGGCTCATCAACGGCTACGTGGTAGATATGTTGTATTTTCCCTTTTTGCCGTGGTTTGTGTGCAACGTAGCCGATGTGGCAGTGTGCTTCGGGGTAGCGTTGCTGGTGATCAGCCTGTTATTGCGCCCGCAGGATTGGAGAGAGAAGAATGCAAAAGATTGAAAAGACCGCCATTGTAGATATGCGCCTTGATGTATTGGTATCATTGGAGGGGGATGTGAGCCGCTCTCAGGCATCCCGGTGGATCACGGAAGGCCTGTGTCAGATAAACGGCAAAACCATTACAAAGGCTGGTTTTGCTGTTAAAGCGGGCGACCAGGTCGTTTTTACGGTACCGGATGCAGTGGAATCGACGGTGGAAAAAGAGAACATTCCCATCGATATTTTGTACGAAGATGAGGATGTAGCAGTGGTGGATAAGCCCTGCGGCATGGTGGTGCATCCAGCCGCCGGTAACGAAAGCGGCACGCTGGTGAATGCGCTGCTCTATGCCATGGACAGCCTTAGCGGTATTGGCGGCGTAAAGCGCCCCGGTATCGTGCATCGGCTGGATAAGGACACCAGCGGTCTTTTGATGGTGGCCAAAAATGATATGGCGCACGAAAGCCTATCCCGGCAGCTCAGCGAGCGCACCATGGAAAAGCACTACTTGGCTGTGGTGGAAGGCAACATGAAGGAAGAATCCGGCGAGATCGATAAGCCCATTGCCCGCTCCAAGAAGGATCGAAAAAAGATGGCCATCGACCCGGAAGGCCGTGATGCGTTAACTCGTTGGCAGTTGGTGGAAAATTTGCGGGATGCTGCCCTGTTAAATGTGCATATTCTAACAGGCCGCACCCACCAGATCCGCGTGCATATGCAGAGCATACACAGACCGTTGGCGGGCGATCCCATCTATGGTCTCAGCAAGGGCGGGGTGCGGGTGCCAAGGCTGATGTTGCATGCCTATACGCTGGATTTTACCCATCCCAGAACAGGGGAGCGGCTGCATTTTGAGGCGCAGCCGCCGAAGGAGTTTTTGGATGCGGTGGAGAAGCTGCGGAGAAGGTGAACTGGGCTTATAGTCATTTTATCGCTTGTGCCAATTCCAATGGGTAAGTTGTCAAGCGCACCTTTCTTATATCCTTAGCTCTCCCAGAGGGAGAGCAAAGGATGGGCGGCATTACAGTCGGCTCAAGCACAAGTGCCAATGTTTTTACGTTGCTGGGTAACAACTCAATATGGAAGGCAATGATGAATACTATCTGCGCATGTTGAAAAGATAAATCTTCATCTGTCAGTTTGAACGATCGCAACTATATACAGGAGTAAAAGAAGCGTGAAAAAAGGACGAATCACATTTTTAAACGGCGTAACAAGCGCAGGAAAAACCTCCATCGTGGAAGCACTCCAAGAGAGGGATGATGTGTTTTTCTATGTGGTTGCCAACGACCTGTTTCAAGAAATGGTAGGCGAAAAATACCTTCGGGAAAACTATTGGAAATACCTGAGCGAAGTGATCATCATGATGTACCATACGGCAAAGCTTTATTCGGATATGGGGAAACATGTGCTGATCGACGGCATATTGGTCGAGCGGGAGGAAATTGTGCCCCATTATCAACAGCTGATGGAGATTATGAAAGACAATCCGCTTGATGTGGTTGAAGTGTATTGCCCGTTGGATGTTTGCAGAAAGCGGAATATTGCACGTGGAGATAGATATGAAAGCCAATCTGATGAACAGGCCGAATTGATGGCCAAAGAGATAGCGTATCGACTGCGTGTGGATACCAGTTGCCATAGTCCAGAAGAATGCGCAGAGATGATCGTTGAGGGATTGTTCAGGGAATAGATCGCACAGAAATAGAACTTTCTGGCCTTCGACCAAAATAACAAATCGGCTGCTGCATATGTCAGCGGCCGATTTGTTATCATCCAAACTTCAAGATTTCCCTCGGAAAATATCTGCGACTTCCGTAATGGTAATAAAAGCTTTGGGATCCAACTGATGTACGATATCCTTCATGGTGGAGATCTGGAAGCGGTTGACTACAAAATACAGCACGGTGCGGTCGTGCCCGGAGTATCCGCCCTTGCCTTCCATGCGGGTGATGCCGGTGGTAAAGCGAGAAGTCAATTCCTTGGTGATCTCATCAGGATGCACAGTGACAAT
This sequence comes from Candidatus Limiplasma sp., assembly GCA_045538465.1. Taxonomy (GTDB): domain Bacteria; phylum Bacillota; class Clostridia; order Christensenellales; family Aristaeellaceae; genus Limiplasma. The sequence goes on from JAZSRK010000030.1 coordinate 5,982, forward strand.
CATCGCAGCCTTGGAGCGGTCGATACCTTCTACAACGAAGTCGACGGTCTTGATGCCTGCCATATAGGTAACAACGGAGTATAGCGGCAAGATCCAGCTTTGGATAAGGAAACCGCAGATAATGTACAGGATCACGTTGTAGATCATCACAAAGGAGCCTACGGTCAAATTGAGGCGCTTGGCAAAGATGACCGCCAGCACTTCGATGCCGTCTATGGCGCCTCCGTAACGGATGCACAGACCGCTGCCCACACCGGATATCAACCCGCCGAAAATGGCGCATAGCAGCAGATCGGTGCCGGCCAAAGGCGAAGCCATGCTTACATCAATGGGCAGCACATCGGTAATGAGCCAGGCACCAAGCGAGTACACGGCAACAGTGTACAGCGAGTAGATGGTAAATACAGCCCCTTGTTTATGTAAGCCAAACAAAAACAGGGGAACATTAAGCAGAATGAGGAAAAGAGACAGGCTGCACCATTGGGGGGTGATCTGCGCCAGCAGCATGGAGGTACCGGAAATTCCGCTGTCGTAGAGCTTGACAGGGTTCAGAAAAACCGTAATGCCAAAAGCGTTGATGATGCCGGCCAAGGTGAGCATCAGAAAATGGAAGGGTTTCAGATCTTTCAGTACGCGAAAGCGCAGAGAAGGTCTTTTTTTGCGCACGAAGTTTCTCCTTTCACTCTTCAGGGCGAAGCTTGCCTTCGGCCCAATGTTTGCGGCAGAGGCTCACGTAGCTCTCGTTGCCGCCCAGCATAACCTGTTCGCCTTCTTTGATCACCCGTCCGTTCTGCACACGGGCATTGCAGATGGCTTTTTTGCCGCACCAGCAGATGGTCTTTACTTCCTCAATGGTGTCGGCCCATGCCAAAAGCCATTGGCTGCCTTCGAAAAGATTGCCTTGGAAATCGGCACGCAGTCCGTAAGCGATGACGGGTACATGCTCCACATCCACCACATGCACAAGCGCTTCTACCTGCGCCTTGGTAAGAAATTGCGCTTCATCTACGATGATGCAGTCGTAATCCTTTGCGTTGTAGTTGCCGATCTCTTCAATGTAGGCACATTCGCAATGGAGGCCGCAGCGGCTGGCGATGGTGGTAGCGCCGTCGCGGTTGTCCAAGCGGGGTTTGAGCATCAGCACACGCTGACCCCGCTCCAAATAGTTATGCCGCACCATAATGGCATTGGCAGTCTTGCTGGAACCCATGGCACCGTAGCGGAAATATAACTTAGCCATGTCGATATTACGCTCCTTTGGTTATTCAACATTCGGCAAATCAATGCCAAGGGTCTGCCCGATCTCTTCAGCACGGGTCGTGGCATCGCTAAAGCCAGTCAGGCTGATGAAAATATCATATGCACCCTGCAAGTCGCCATTCTGGTAGAGGAGTTCAGCTTCTTGATAGCGGGCTTCCCGGAAATGCTGTTTGCAGATGAGGGCTTGGTCGGCACTGTCGTAGTAATTGCCCAGCATGGTAAACAGCTTGATGGCTTGTTCATAATGCCCCTGTGCGCGCAATAGCACCGCTTGGTCGTATACTTGTGTGCGCAGCATATCAAGGCGCGTGGCAGCATCTTCGTAGTCGCCTGCCAGCTGGTAATCGTACAGCGCGGTTTCAAAATCGTTGTTTTCTTCGGCGTAACGGGCGTTGCTGTAGCGGTAGTGGATGGCTGCATCCTCGTAGTCGGCTAAAGCCAGGAAGGTCGTTGCTGCCTCGGCATACATGCCTTGAGTCTCCAATACATAGCCGTGGCAATATTGGTAGCGGGTCTCGCCGTACATAAAGTCGCGCACTTTAGCAAAATAGGGTTCTGCAGCTACGTATTGCCCTTGGTCATATAAAACCAACCCTCTGGAATAGGCTGCATAGGTAGGCGCGTTGGAATAGTCACCCACTTTTTCAAACAGGTCGGCTGCTTCGGCATAATCGCCGTTTGCAAAGGCTTCCACGCCTTTGTTGTAGGTGCCGCTCTGGTTTACGCTGCATGCACTGAGGCATAGCAACAGGCAGAGAAACAAGCTGAAAAGAAATATCTTCTTTTGCATTGGCGAAACCTCCTTATGGGATGGTATCCTGCAAGTAGGCAGGAGGTCTGTAGTCTTTGCGCAGGATGGCATACAGCTCCACATCCACAAAGCGTCCCTTGTTGAACACTCGCTGGCGCAAGGTGCCCTCGTGCTGCATATGCACATGCTGCATCACCTTGCCGCTGGCCGGATTGGCGGTTTCGTGCTGGGCTTCGATCCGGTTCAGGTTCAGCTTGAGAAAGCCAAGGGCCAGCACCGCTTCCAGCGCTTCGGTCATGATGCCCTGATTCCAGTAGCCACGGTGCAGGCTGTAGCCCACCTCGCCGGAGCGATCCTCCGGGCGGATCCACATGTAGCCGATGGTGCCGATCACCTTGCCGGTTTCCCGCAGAGCGATCACATAGCTGGAGGGTGCGCCGTTTTTGTACTGGCGCAGCAGGTAGCGGATATAGGTGCGGGTCTGATGAATGGAAGTATGGGCAGTCCAGAGCACATGACGGGCCACCTCAGGATCGGAGGAATACTCGTAGAGATCCTGCGCATCACTCATGCGGGCCGTGCGCAGGATGAGGCGCTGGGTACGGATGGTGGGCAGATGAGTGAAAATATCCAGATAGGGTTGCATGGTAACTCCTCAAACAGTGTAGGGCAGCGAATGGGTCATTCTGGGCGGCTGCTGGCCCAGCAGGATGATGGCGATCCCAAGCGCCAGCATGATGAGAAAGGCGATCATCAGCAGTCCGAAGGGGGTGATGCGGGGTTTCTTCATCAGGCGGCGCCTCCTCTTGGGAAGAATTTCTTTGTGGCTGTGCAGGTTTTGCCTGCCAAGAGTCGTTACTTATTTGGCAGCGTCCGGACCGTGCAGCTTCTGCCAGGCCATCAGCACACCGGCGATGGTTTTCGCATCAGGGATCTCGCCCTGCATCACCAGTCGGACAGCCTCGGTAAGAGGCATTTTGACCACATCGATGAACTCATCGTCATCCAGATGGTTCTCGTGCTGGCTCAGACCGGTGGCAAGGAAAATACCGATCTTTTCAGTGCAGAAGGCGGGCGTGGTCACAAGGTTGGTCAGATGCTCCAGCTTTTCGCACTTCAGGCCGGTCTCCTCCTGCAGTTCGCGCTCGGCGCAGGCAATGTGAGGTTCGCCCACATAGTCCAGCTTGCCGGCGGGGATCTCCAGCGTCAAAAGAGCGGCTACAGCACGATGCTGACGCACCAGATA
>JAZSRK010000065.1:0-4884 GCA_045538465.1 Candidatus Limiplasma sp.
CGCCTACGGCTCGCCGGGCGGCAAACGGCGATAGGAATCCCTTGCTACGCAAGGGTTCCGAAACCACCGCGCATGTCGCTGGTTTCGGATCACAGTCGGAGGGTTGCGACCCTCCGACACCTCCCAAGGTTTATCGACAGGCAGAACCGCCCTTCCCCGTCGGGCAGGGCGTTTCTGTGTCAATTACAGCTTGTTGATAAGATCGTACAGTTCGCGGTTGAAGTGCTTCTTCATGCTCAGGGCATCGGCGATGGGCATGTTGAACACCTGACCGTGGCGCAGACCTATGGCCTGGTTGGCAATGCCGCGGTTGAGCAGCTGCACAGCCAGATGGCCAGCTTCGAAAGCGAAGGCGCTGTCGGAAGCGGTGGGCGCGGCGCCGCGCTGGGTGTAACCGATCACGGTAGCGCGAGCCTCAATGCCGTTGCACTTGCGCTTGAGGATGCTGGCCAGACGCTCGGCGTTGAGGGGTTCGCCGGGATAGATGGTCTTGCCATTATCGTTGAGGAACTTGCGCCAGTCAAATTCCTTCATCTTGTGCCAGCAGTTTTCACCGATGACCAAGGTAGCACGGGTATTGCCCTTGGCGATCAGGTCGTTGAGACGGGCAGCCAGTACGTCGGTATCCCACTCCATTTCGGGCACAACGACCATCTCGGCGCCGGTGGCCATGGCGGTACGCATAGCGATATCGCCAGCGTGACGGCCCATTACCTGCACCACAGAGGGACGGTCGTGGCTACGGCTGGTAGCACGGATGGAGCGTACAGCCTCCACGCAAACGTTAACAGCAGTATCAAAGCCCAAGGTCTGCTCGGTATAGCCCAAGTCGTTATCGATGGTACCGGGGATAGTAACGCAGGGAATGCCCAGCTCGCACAAACGCATAGCGCCGTTAAAGCTGCCATCGCCGCCGATGACCACCAGCGCATCCACGCCCAGCTCCCGCAGGGTCTGGGCAGCCTGACGCTGCACTTCGGGCTTTTTGAACTCATCGCAGCGAGCGGTGCGCAGGAAGGTACCGCGCTGGTCGGCAATGTCCAGCACCGTTTCCAGATTCAGCTCGGCAATGTCGTCCTCGGGGTTATCGCTCAAGCCCAGCAGGCCATTGTAGCCGCGCTTGATGCCCATCAGCTTGATATCATACATAGCGGCGCAGCGGGCTACTGCCACAACTGCCGCGTTCATTCCGGGGCTGTCGCCGCCGCTGGTCAGAATACCAATCTTCTTAATCATCGTGTTCTCTCCTTAACACAATTCTCCATGCGGTCGTGCCGCAAACATCAGTATAACACAGGTTTTTGGTTTATCAAGTGGTATGTGGGTATCAACGAGCAATGTAAGCTATTACACTACTGCATTTTTCTTGTTTTGCCGTCAAAAATTATTTTCAGCATCCACCGGCTCGGCAGCCTCGCCCTTGCCGCCCACATGCTTCAGGTAGGCGGTGGGGCTCATGCCCACCACGTGCTTAAACTGCTTGCTAAAATGGTAGGGATCGGGCATGCCGATCTCCACACCGGTCTGGCGAACGCCCACACCGGCACGCAGCAGGCTCTTGGCGCGCTCCATTTTGAGAAATTGCAAATACCCCAGCGGCGGTATGCCCAGCTCAGCCGTAAACCGTTTGCGGAAGGTCTCCACCGGCATGCGGCTAATGGCAGCCATTTCTGCCAAACTGAAGGAATCCTTGTAGCTGCCAGCGCGCATGGCATCCACCACACGGGCGATCTCGTAACTGAGGGTAGCGCTGTTGGCGACGCTTTGCCCGCAGTGGGCTGCCAAAAGCGCCCACAGCAGTTGCTGCAGCTGGAAGCTGGCATCGGCAGTATCCATATGGCGCACCACCACCTGTACGATCTGCCGAATGAGACCCACCTGCGTGGGCAGCATGCCCTGCCTTGCCGGCAACCGGTTATACGCATTCATCTGGCGCATAAAGTTCTCCATCAGCGGGCCGGTGAGCACCAACCAAAGAATGCGGGCATCCTTCGCTTTGAGCAGCATGCAGTTTTCCATATGGGCAGGTACGATAATGCACTCGCCCCGTTGCAGTGTAAAGCAGATATTGCCCTGACAAAACTCGAAGCTATCCTCTTCCGCTACCAGCCAAAGAGGGGCATCGCACGGCGCAAGGCGGTATTCCTCCTGAGAAAGGAAGGCGCTGCCGGCGGTATCGATCCAGACGCCGGATTGGCGCACCAGCTCTGCCGGGGTATGGGTTCCCTGTACGACCACATCCGGGTCGGAGGTGCCGGGCTGAAGGGGGTAAAAAATCGTAGTCGGCATAAAGTACACCTTTCTCGGGACTAAAGCAAACGTTTTCGTATCCCGTTTCATACATTTTATCAGGCAAAAAGAAACGCTGTCAAGACTCTAAAGTCGAAAAAAATAGAGAAAAAATCATGCCTTAAACAACTTGCAACAAAAAAACGCCGGCAAGGCTCCCAAACCTTCTGCAGGTTTTCGGAGCCCTACCGGCAAAACCGGGCGCAGCAATTTGCGCACCGGCGCTGAGAGCCGTGTATCCTCAGCGTACAAATAGTCGTGCAACATCTTGGAAGGTGAAGAATACCATCAGTCCCAGCAGGAACACATAGCCCAGCAGATGGATGATCGCCTCCACATTCTGGGGCACAGGCTTGCCGCGAACGCCTTCGATCAACAGGAAGATCAAGCGGCTGCCATCCAGACCGGGAATGGGCAAAAGGTTCATCAGCCCCAGATTGACGGAGATGAACATGGCCAGCTGCAAGTAGACCGGTAAACCGCCGGTGCGGGTCTCCTGCGCCACCATGGAAACGATGCCTACCGGGCCGGCGCTCTCATTCAGCCCTTCGCCAGTGGTGACCAGCTTGCCAAGGGCCTGTACGATGGCGACGGCCGCTTCGGCGGTCAGGTTCCACGCCTCAGGAATGACGCGGCTTGCCGGCAGCCTCTTGACCCCTTGCTGGATGGTGATGCCGATCATGTACCGCTGCTCGGTCTCGTTAAAGTAGGGGGTGATCACAAAGCTCTGCTCCTGCCCATCCCGCAGCATGGTGATGGGTATGAGCTGACCCTCCGTATAGGAGGAGATCGCGTTGCTTACATCCTGTGCGGTGGCGCTGGTCAATTCAGTATCGCCAATGCGCACAAACAGGTCGCCGGTGCGCATACCAGCCTCATAGGCGGGCATACCTTCCTCTACAGCATACAAAAAGGGAGTATCTGCCTCCATGCCGTAGCCGGCCATGAGCACCACGGCCAGCACAAAGCCCAGAATGCCGTTCATCAACGGGCCGGCCACCGTTACCAGCATCCGCTTCCAAACGGCTGCCTTGTTGTAGTTGCGGGGATCATCCTTCTTCTCGCCGTGGGGGTCGTCGTCGGTATCGCCGTAGAACATGCAATAGCCGCCCAAGGGGATCAGCCGGAGGGAGAACTGGGTGCCCCGGCGGCTCATGCGCCCCAAAAGCTGCTTGCCAAAGCCCACGGAAAATTCTTTTACCTCAATGCCGCACATACGGGCCATAATGAAATGCCCAAATTCGTGGATCATGATCAGCACGCCCAGCATGAGTATGGCCAGCAAAATATACAAAATGGTCATCAGTCGATCGATCCTTTCTGCCAAAATACCGCTATCTTTCCCGGATAGCATATGCGGCCGGGCAGCGATCCACGCACGCCCGGCCGAGTTTTTTTGCTTATACCAGCAGGCTCCTTGCCACACGGCGAGCTTCTGCATCCGCTGCAAAGACCTGTTCCTCCGTATCGGCAGGGCGGCTGCCCATGCGCTGGAGGGTCTCCTCCACCACATCGAAGATCTTGCCGATGGGCATGTTTTCGCCGTCTTCGCCCAAGAGACGGAACACAGCTTCCTCGTTGGCTGCATTCAGGATGCAGCAGGCTGCGCCGCCCGCTGCCATACATTCCCCAGCCAGCCGCAGGGAGGGAAAACGCACCGGGTCGGGCTGCTCAAAGGTAAGGGAGCTAAGCTTGAACAGATCCAGCTCCTCGCCGCCGGTGGGCAGACGTTCCGGATAGGACATGGCGTAGAGGATGGGCAGGCGCATATCCGGGGTGCCCAGCTGAGCCAAAAGGGCGCCGTCCTTGAAAAAGACACCGCTGTGGATGACGCTCTGGGGGTGCACCACCACTTGGATCTGCTCCGGCGCAACGCCGAAAAGCCACTTGGCCTCGATCATCTCCAGGGCCTTGTTGAACAGGGTGGCGCTATCGATGGTGATCTTCTGCCCCATGACCCAATTGGGGTGCTTGAGGGCTGCATCACGAGTGGCGGCACGAATGGCAGCTGCATCCCAAGTGCGGAAGGGGCCGCCGGAGCAGGTAAGGGCAATGCGCTCCACCGGGTTGCCGCCTGCGCCTTGCAAGCACTGGAAAATGGCGCTGTGCTCGCTATCCACAGGCAAGAGGCTGTTTTCGCCAGCCAGCGCCGCTGCTTGCGTTACCAGCTGACCGCCCGCCACCAAGGCTTCCTTGTTGGCCAGCAGCACCCGCTTTTTGTGGCGCAGGGCGCATAGCACGCTGCTGAGACCCGCCATGCCCACCACGGACACCAGCACATCATCGCAATCGCACTCAGCTGCCAAAGTAAGGCATTCCTTGCCAAAGACCCACTCACAGAAGCGAAGATCCTCGGGGATTTCCTCCATGGGAATGGGTTTTACAAGCCCCGCCATACGGGGACGGAACAGGCGTACCTGTTCAAAAAGCTTCTCCTTGCTGGAATGGGCGGTGAGGGCGACAACCTCAAAGCGATCCTCATGAAGCTTGGCTACCTCCAGCGCCTGGGTGCCGATGGAGCCGGTGCAGCCCAATACGGCTATTTTACGACGATTCATGGTTTATCCTCCTTTGATGAAAAAAGAGAGGCTCCGC
>JAZSRK010000039.1:0-8279 GCA_045538465.1 Candidatus Limiplasma sp.
TGAAAATTGAAAATTGTGGTATCCGCTTCGCGGAGGTTTTGAAATCATTGCCGAAGGCAATACCATAATTTTCAACTATCAATTTTCAATTTTCAATTACTTAAAATAGAGGTGTAAAAAATGCCAATTTACGAACATTCTGCCGTTGAAGCCAAATGGCATCAATATTGGGAAGAGAACAATACCTTTGCCACCGATGTTTGGGATTTTTCCAAGCCCAAGTACTATGTGCTGGATATGTTCCCCTATCCCTCCGGTGTAGGCCTGCATGCAGGTCACCCCGAAGGCTATACCGCCACGGATATCATGTCCCGCATGAAGCGCATGCAGGGCTATAACGTGCTGCACCCCATGGGCTACGACTCCTTTGGTCTGCCTGCGGAGCAGTATGCCGTGGATACCGGCAACCATCCCGACGGCTTTACCCAGAAGAACATCGCCACCTTCTCCAAGCAGCTCAAGGAGCTGGGCTTTGACTACGACTGGGACAAGCAGATCGCTACTTCTGATGCGGATTTCTACAAGTGGACCCAGTGGATCTTCAAGAAGCTGTACGAGGCTGGCTATGCCAAGCGCATTGAGATGCCCGTCAACTGGTGCGAAGAGCTGGGCACTGTTTTGGCCAACGATGAAGTTATCGACGGCAAGTCCGAGCGCGGCGGTTATCCCGTTGTGAAGAAGATGATGATGCAGTGGGTCATCGACCAGCCCGCCTTTGCCGAAAAGCTGCTGGAGGGTCTGAACGAGATCGACTGGCCTGAATCCACCAAGGAGATCCAGCGCAACTGGATCGGCAAGTCCACCGGCGTTGAGGTGGATTTCCAGCTGGTGGGCGGCGGTCAGTTCTCCATCTACACCACCTGTATTGAGACCATCTACGGCATCACCTTCATGGTGCTGGCTCCCGATGGCAAGATCACCGCTTCTCTGCTGGATCGTGTGGAGAACCGGGAAGAGGTAGAGGCCTACATTAAGGAAGCTGCCTCCAAGAGCGAGATCGACCGTACTGATGCCACCAAGACCAAGACTGGCTGCCCCCTCAAGGGCGTGTATGCCATCAACCCCGTCAATGGCCGGGAAGTACCTGTATTCATTGGCGATTTCGTGCTGGGCAACTACGGCACCGGCGCGGTCATGGCCGTTCCCAGCCACGACCAGCGCGACTTTGAGTACGCCATCGCCCACAAGATCCCCATGCTGCAGGTCATCGAGGGTCGTGATGTGTCCGAGTGCGCCTTTGAAAAGCAGGATTATCTGGGCAAGGGCTGCAAGCTGATCAACTCCGAGGAGTTCACCGGCCTCACCGTGGAAGAGGCCAAGGAAGCCATCACCGTGAAGCTGGAAAATATGGGCGTTGCCCGCCGCAAGGTGAACTACCACTTCCGTGAGTGGATCTTCGCCCGCCAGCGCTACTGGGGCGAGCCCGTGCCCTGCGTTTATACCGAAAGCGGCGAGACCGTGTTCCTGCCCGACGAGGAGCTGCCCGTGGTGCTGCCCGTTTTGGAGGATTACAAGGGTCGTGGCGGTCAGGCTCCCTTGGAGAACGCTGTGGAATGGAAGCAGTACGACAAGAACGGCATCAAGGGCACCCGTGAGACTTCCACCATGCCCGGTTCCGCCGGTTCTTCCTGGTACTATTTCCGCTATATCGACCCCAAGAACGATCAGCAGTTCTGCGATCCCGAATTGGCAAAGCACTGGCTGCCTGTTGACCTGTACATTGGCGGCCCCGAGCACGCCGTGGGTCACCTGATGTATTCCCGTATCTGGAACCGCTTCCTGTACGATAACGGCCTGTCCCCCGTGAAGGAGCCCTTCCAGAAGCTGGTGCATCAGGGCATGATCCTGGGCGAGAACGGCATCAAGATGGGCAAGCGCTTCCCCGAGTTCGTGGTCAATCCCAGCGATATCGTGCGGGAGTACGGCGCTGACACCCTGCGCCTGTACGAAATGTTCATGGGCCCGCTGGAAGTGTCCAAGCCTTGGTCCTCCACCGCTGTGGCTGGTGCACGCAAGTTCATCAACCGCGTGTGGAATTTCTTCACCGTGCCGGAGAACCTGACCGATACCGACGATGGCACCCTGACCAAGATCTATCACCAGACCGTCAAGAAGGTCACCGGCGACTTTGAGACCTTGGGCTTCAACACCGCCATCGCTCAGATGATGACCTTCATGAACGAGGTCTACAAGAACGGCTCCTGCCCCCGTGAGTACGCCGAGGGCTTCATCAAGATGATGAGCTGCATCACCCCCCATGTGGGCGAGGAAATGTGGCAGCAGCTGGGCCATACCGATACCATCGCCTATGAGCCCTGGCCCACCTATTCCGAGGAAAAGTGCAAGGATACCGAGGTGGAGATCGCCATTCAGGTGAACGGCAAGGTGCGCGCCAAGCTGATGATCTCCCCCGAGATGACCCGTGAGCAGGCCGAGAAGGAACTGCCCGAGCTGGAGGCAGTAAAGAAGCTGATCGAAGGCAAGAATCTGGCCAAGGTGATCTTCGTGCCCGGCCGTCTGTGCAACTTGATCGTGAAGTAATCTCAAACGCACATTGCCCACGCTGAATTTTGCGTGGGCAATGTGTCTATGGGGTGCAGGCGATAGAAAATGGCGGCACCCCATCCATTCCATCACCCAAGGAGGGAACCCCCATTGCAAAAAACCATCACTCCTGCCATTGAGGTGGAGGCTCTGAGCCATCGCTTTGGCAAAACGCAGGCATTGGATGGGCTTACCTTTGCCATTGCCCCGGGACGTATCGTGGGTCTGCTGGGGCGCAATGGCGCAGGCAAAAGCACCCTTTTGCGCATCATATCCGGGCAGCTGAAGGCAAAGCAAGGCGATGCCTGGCTGTTTGGGCAGCGCATCTACAATAACACGGCTGCCCTTTCCAGCCTGTGCATGATCGGCGACACCCCCGATTTTGGCAAGCTCAAAAACATCAAGCAGCTTTTGTATGTATGCGAAGGGCTGTTTCCGGGCTGGGATCGGGAACGTGCCATGCAGCTCATCAAGCAGTTTGAGTTGCCGCTCAACCGCCCCCTAAAGGGCTTTAGCCGCGGCATGCAAACCGCCGTGATGCTGGCGGTGGGACTTGCTTCCGGCGCATTGCTCACCGTTTTTGATGAACCCAGCTTGGGTCTTGATGCCGTTATGCGCGAGCGCTTCTACGACCTGCTGCTGCAGGAAAAACAGCGTGACCCCCAGCGTACCTTCATCATTTCCACCCACCTGATCGATGAGGTAGCCCGTACACTGGATGGTGCTGTGATGATCGACAGAGGCCGTTTGCTGTGTCAGGCAGAACTGTCGGAATTTGGGCGTATCTACATGAGCGTTTCCGGTGCACCGGATGTGGTGCGGCAGGAGACCGACGGCATGACCATACTGCGGGAGGAGACCGTGGCCGGTTCGTTGGTGCGCCACCTGAGGCTGAACAATGCGCGGGAAGGCGAGCGCATGATGCAGGAGGGCAAGGTGCAGATCGCGCCTATGAGCCTGCAGCGGCTGTTCGTATTCCTTGCGCAGGAACAGGGCGGCGTCGCTGGTAATGAGGAGGTGGAGGCATAATGGAGAATCGTCTGGCTCCCTTGGTGGAAAGCCATAACTGGTTCACCCTATCCCGCTTCGGCGGCTCGATGCGTTTCCACTGGATCAAAAATATTAAGCTGGCCTTTGGTCTTGCACTGCTTGTGCTGGCGGTGCAGGTGCTTGAGATGGTGCTGGCTGTCTTTGGTGTGACTGATTACTACTTATCGGCGCAAATGCCCGATTTAACATTTGCACTGGCGCTGGTCTTTTGCTGCGCTTTCCGTGTGGCAAAAAAGCATACCACCTTCCTGCTTCGCTTCGGCACGCCCCGTACCTCTGTGTGGCTGAGCAATGTGCTGTCGTTGTTTGTTACGGGCGTATGCTACCTGCTGCTATCCTGCGTGGTAAACGCATTGACGGGAGCCGCCGCAGTAATGCTGTCGCAAAATTACAGCAGCATTATCATTGCGCCGCGGTACGCCCTGCCTCTTGGCGAGTATATGACCAAGCTGGCGCAGGATACATTTGCTATGCTGCCCCGCTATCTTTTGTGGCTGGCAGAATACACCTGCATTTTCTACTTACTGGCCTGCTGCATGCGCCGCTGGAAAGCCGCTACCATTATTGTGCTGGTGGGTGTGCCTGTGCTGTTTTTTACCCTGCTCATTATGCCCACTTTGGAAGTGGTGAGAGACGCTGTGGAAAGTGGCTTCCAAGGCGAAATGATGTCTCTGATGTTCCGTTTCCTTGCTTGGTTCGAAAAGGCTGGCGCATGGATCGGTAAAAACTGGGCATATGTTCAGGGCGGCGCAGCGGTGGCTTCGCTGCTGCTGAGCTATCTGGTCATGCGGGGCACCCGCCAGCCAGAATAACTGTTTACACGCATTCTTACGTAAGGATGCTTGATCTTTTAAAATACAAGGAGGAACCCCACTATGGTCAATGTAAAAGGCAGATGGGCTCTCATTACTGGTGCAAGCCGCGGCATCGGCTACCTGACGGCCATTTTTATGGCGCAGCAGGGCTGCAACCTGATCCTGCACAGCCGCACGCTGGAAGGCACCGCCAAGGTGAAGGCCGAGGTGGAAGCGCTGGGCGTAAGCGCCTATTCTGTAGCAGCCGAACTGAACGACCTTACCGCCGTAGAAAAGATGCTCAGCGATATCGATGCGCTGAATGTACCTGTGGATATCGTGCTCAACAATGCCGGTCTGCAGATCGCCTACCGCACCGATTACCTGTCCACCCCCAAGGAAGATTATCTGGTCAGCTTTAACGTAAACACCATCGCTCCCATGATGATCTGCTACCATTTCCTGCCCAAGATGCAGGAACGCGGCTTCGGTCGCATCCTCAATACCACCAGCGGCATCAATCTGGATCCCCAGCAGGCGGGCTACTCTGCCAGCAAGGCTGCGCTGGATAAGGTGACCATCGACTTGGGCATGAAGTACGAGGGCAGCAATGTGCTCCTCAACCTGACCGATCCCGGCTGGTGCCGTACCGATCTGGGCGGTCAGCAGGCTCCCAACGCTCCTGAGAGCGCCATCCCCGGTATTGTGGTAGGTGCCTTTGTGGATGACGGCAAGTGCGGCCGCTTCCTCGGTGCTCAGAATTTTACCGGCATGACGCTGGAAGATGCTGTGGCTAAGGCCGAGCGGGAGTTTGACAGCCCCTACGCAAAATAATGCCCCAATAAACATGCGCTGCTGCTGGTTCGTTTGCCGGCAGCAGTTTATTTCGTTTGCGCCTTTTCTGGTGTTGCTTGCAGGATTTACCCCCTTGCAAAGGGAAATAGTATACCAAAGAAAAAGCAACAGAACGCTCTACGCATATCGACCCGACACAAAACTACATGCATTGATCAAGGAGGTTTGTTTATGGCACAGGAAACCACCATTCGCTCCGTAACGGGGCAGGAACTGGAACTGCTTTGCTGGCCTGCACAGGGCGAAGCCAAGGGCATTGTACAGCTGGTGCATGGTATGGCAGAACATATCCACCGCTACGAGGATACCGCCAAAGCCCTCAACGCTGCTGGATACCATGTGGTGGGGCATACCCATCTGGGGCATGGCAAGCTTGCGAAAATTCAAGGCTATTTTGCCGATAAAGATGGCTGGGAGGCGGTGCTCGCCGATACCCACAGCGTGCGGCAGTGGGCGCAGGAGCAGTTTCCCGGGGCGAAGCATTTCCTGCTGGGGCATAGCATGGGCAGCTTTGTGGCTCGCTGCTACGCTCTGCGCCACAGCGATCTGGATGGCCTCATCATCAGCGGTACAGGGCATTTTGAGAAGCCCATCCTGACCGCTGGGGGCATCATCGCCAAGGTACAGGGTCTGCTGGGCGGCGCTGCCAAGCCCTGCAAGCTGCTGCACAGCATGAATTTCGATACCAACAACAAGGTAGTGGATAACCCCAAAACCGGCTGCGATTGGCTCAGCCGGGATGAAGCGCAGGTGGCGGCTTACGAGGCTGATCCGCTGTGCGGCTTCATGTTTACCGCCAAGGCCTACGGCGATATGTTCACCGGCCTTGGCATGCTCTACCCGGAAAAGCTGACTGCCATGAACCCGGAAGTGCCGGTGTACCTGTTCAGCGGCGACCACGACCCGGTGGGTCAGCTGGGCGCAGGCGTGAAGCAGGTGCATGATGAATTGAAAGTTGCCGGCATCAAGGACTTGTCCATGAAGCTTTACGAAGGCGGCCGCCACGAGATGTTCAACGAGATCAACCGGGAGGAAGTCTGGGCTGATCTGGTCAGTTGGCTGGATGCCCGGGCCTGATCATCATCCCGCATGGCAATGGCTGTGCGGGATTTTTTTGTGCCTTTCTCCGCTTCAACAATACTTGAATATCAATTGAGAAATAGGTGAAACATCTTTTGTAGGCTATAGGGGAAAGGAGAAGCGCATCAACGGAATGCGCAGAAGACCATGAATCATATACGGGACATTTTGGGCTGGTTGCGCCCAGAGTTGGATGTTGCTCAACTTGAGGCAAACATTCGGTTTGAGGAAGATCTGCATTTCACCTCTTTGGATGGGCTTGGGTTGGTGGCGATGGTGGAATCGCTGTGCGGGCGCACATTCAGCTGGGATACAAAGCTGAGCACAGTGGCGGATCTGCTGGATTATCTCAGCGCACAAGGCGTTGAAATGGAGGCGCTGGCATGAAAGGAGATTGCATTTTCCATTGGGTAAACAGGCTCCCCGATTCCCTTGAACTGTTCCCGGCAGGCTGGCCGCTACGGCGTTGATTTTCCGCTTGCCGGGCAGTTATATACCCCTTGCCTCCGATTCTGGATGAATGACCGGATCGGGGGCGTTTTTCGTGCCGGAAAGCGGCTGCCTATTGAAAAAAACAGCGGCTTTTCGGGCAGAATTGTGTTCCTGCCACGTTTGTGCTATAATGCCCAAAACAGCCAACTGGCTTGGCAAAGGAGGTAGCCGCCATGAATGTACAAACCCCGGACTATCAGAACTGCATCGCCAATCTGGCTTGCTCCATCCTGAACCATTATGGTATTACGCCCCCGAACCCCACTTTGCCTGCGGCAGATCGCCTGCTGGCAGCGCACCCCTTAAAGCATGTGGTGGTACTGCTGCTCGACGGTATGGGCATCAGCAACATGGAAAAGCACCTTGCATCGGATGGGTTCTTCCGCAGCCATATGGTAACGGCTTATTCCTCTACCTTTCCACCCACCACGGTGGCGGCTACCACGGCCATGCTCAGCGGCCTTACGCCCAACCAGTCCAGCTGGCTGGGTTGGACGGGCTATTTTCCGCAGGTGGATCGCAATCTGATCTATTTCTTTAACGTGGATGACGATACCGGCGAAGAAGTGACGGAATGTAACGTACCGTGGACGTACTTGCCCTACCAAAACCTGGTACAGCAGATCTCTGCAAAAGGCACAGCGGCTTATAACATTGCGCCCTTTGCGCCGCCCTTCCCCAAGGATTACGACACCATTGCCGCCGAGGTGGAGACGCTGTGCCGGAAGGACGAAAAGTCCTACATCTACGCCTATTGGAACGAGCCGGATCACACCATGCATCAGCTGGGTGTGGACGATGAAGCCATTGGCCAGCTGATGCGGGACTTGGAGAAGCGCACGGAGGAAATGGCCGCCCGGCTTCAGGATACCCTGCTGATCATTACCGCCGATCATGGGCACATCAACACCAAGCCTGTGAATCTCCGGGAGTACCCGGACATCTGCCAATGCCTTGTGCGCATGCCCTCCATTGAGCTGCGGGCTGTCAATTTCTTTGTGAAGGATGGCATGCAGGATGCCTTCGAGCAGGCGTTCCAGAAGCATTTCGGCAGCGATTTCTGGCTTTTGCCCATGGAAAAGGTGCTGGAAATGCAGCTTTTTGGCAAGGGGGAGAGCCATCCCTGCCTGAGAGGCATGCTGGGTGATTATCTGGCCATTGCCATTGGCGGCTTGGATCTTTGCAATGTGGCATCCGAGCACAAGGGCAGCCATGCAGGTTTGACCCCGCCGGAGATGACGATCCCGCTGATGGCGGTCGCCCTCCCCTAAGGCTCCCTTCCGCAGAAGGGAGCTGTCAGCGAAGCTGACTCAGACTGTCGAAAAACCCCGGGTGGAGTCGGAGGGTCGCAACCCTCCGACTGTGATCCGAAACCAGCAACATGCATTGCGGCCCAAATCCGATTACATCGGCTTTGGGCTTCGGCGCTGCGGAGCCTTTCAGGCTGTCCTCACGCCTCGGTTC
>JAZSRK010000079.1:0-6224 GCA_045538465.1 Candidatus Limiplasma sp.
TCAGGCTGTCCTCACGCCTCGGTTCGTTTTACTCACCCTTCCGGTGGTTTCGGAACCCTTGCGTAGCAAGGGATTCCTATCGCCGTTTGCCGCCCGGCGAGCCGTAGGCGAGTAGGCAAACGATGCGATCAAATAAGAAAAGGTCTGCCTTCCGTATTTTGATGGAAAGCAGACCTTTGTTGCAACCTCAGGGCTCAATACCCGGCCATTGCCTGCGTCAGGGCAGCCATGGCAGCGGCAACATCGGCAGTGCTGGCAGCGGGGTTGCTGATAACGGCATTCAAGTTGCTGATGCAGCGCTGAATGTTGCCGTATAGTTCTGTAGACGGATCAAGCACCATCAGAATGCCGTATGCGCTGTCGATCAGCTGCTGGGCATCCGGCAAGAGAACATTCTGCACGGTGGGGTCAGTGTTTTGGTAACCGCCGCCGTTCTGGTGGTAGGGGCAAACTGCATAGCTGCTGGTAGTGCCCAGATAGTCGCCCAGCACGGGGCTGTATTCGGGGTCGTTGACAAACTGGCTGAGCGGGTGCCCGTTGGGAATGACCACCACACCCTTGGTGACCACGTTGCGGCAATAGTTGCTGGGTACCATGTTGGTCTCTGCGCAAAGCTGCAAAGATTGATGCATCTGGCAGTAAACAGTGGGTGCGGTGGGAGCGTACCAGTAATCAGTTACCACACCATAGCCCATGGCGTCGTTTCGGCAGGCCTCGGTCGCCAATTGACCGCTCACGGCGCAGGTGGTCACCCTTACCAGCTCCAGATCTTCGGGGTTCGCTTCGATGATATCCCGGTTGCCCAGTCCTTTGGCTTTGTGTATCTTGCTCATGTAGCTTTGCCAGAGGGGGGCAGCTGCATTGCCGCCTGTGGTCTTGGAGGAAAGCGGCTTGTAATTATCGTGACCGATCCAGATAGAGGAGACGTACCAACCGGTCATGCCGCAGAAGGTAACCCCTCGGGAGTCGGTATTGGTACCGGTCTTTCCCGCGACCGTCTGCCCGTTGATTTTGGCCTTGGTGCCAGAGCCGCCGGAAACAACGTCCTTCATCATATCCACGATCATCCAGCAGGTGGAGGGGCGGAAAACCTGATAACGCATCTGCTGGGCGTGGCTGTCGTAGATCACTCGTCCATCGCTGTCGGAAATGCCAAGGAAGGAGATGGGCTTTTGATAGATGCCGCCATTGGCTAGCACACTGTAGGCTACACTTTCCTGCAAGGGCGTAATACCGCTGGAACCCAGCGAGAGACCGAAGGGGGTGGCATCGATATTGTCACGGTCTACACCCATGCGCATCAGGTAGTCCACCGAGCGCTCAACGCCTACATAGTACAGCAGCGTCTGGGCAGCGGATACGTTATGGCTGCGCTTCATAGCGTGGCGCATGGTTTGGGGACCTACATAATCGGAACCGCCATAGTTTTTGGGCCAACCATCCTTGCCGTCAGAACCCGTCCAGCCGGTAATGGGCAGCGGCATGTTGTACACAATACTGGCAGGCGAAGCGCCCATTTCCAGTGCGGGGGCGTAAACAGCGATGGGCTTTACTGAAGAACCCACAGGCATGCGCATATCGGTGGCACGGTTCAGGGTCTTGCGCTGGGTAGGCGGTGTGCGGCTGCCCACCATGGCCTTGATCTCGCCGGTACGGTAGTCCATCACCACAACAGCTACCTGCGGCTGAATGATCTCCTGATAGGTACCGTCGGCGTTGCGTGCACGGTACACTTTGTCGCTGGGGTCGCGCAAAGAGGGATAGCTAGACCAGTTTGCGACCGTATCTTCAACAATGAGCTGAATTTCGGTATCGATGGCCAGTGTAACGTGGTAGCCACCGGTGCGCAGCTCGTTTTCCATCAGGTAACGGTTCTCGCTGGTGTTCTCCAAGTCGCGCATTTCCAAAAAACAGTCCACAATATCGCTGACGGCATACTCCACATAATGGGCGTAGGCATACATTCCTTCGCCTTCGGTGGAGGAATGCTCCAACACGGTCGCGGTGGAAGGATCCAGCGCTTCCTGATACTCAGCATAGGTAATAAACTGGTTTTCGTACATGCAGCGCAGTACGTAGTCGGTACGGTCGTTGGTGATCGCCCGATAGTCGGTGGTTTCGGAAGTGCGGGTGTAGAAGTTGCGGCGGGGGTTGTAATAGTAGGGGTTGTTGGTCATGCCGGCCAGCATGGCGCATTCGCGCAGCGTAAGCTCATTCAGTGATTTGCCGAAATAGCCCTGCGCTGCAACCTCTACGCCGTAATAGTTTTCGCCCAGATAAATGGTATTAAGGTAACATTCGAGGATTTGTGCTTTTGTATAGCGGGTCTCCAGCTGCATAGCCAGATAGGCTTCCTGTATTTTGCGCTTGTAGCTCTGCTCGCTGGAAAGCACTGTGTTTTTGATAAGCTGCTGGGTAATGGTGGAGCCGCCTTGCTGAGAACCTGTGGTAAAGTTAGCGATCAGCGAACCGAAAATACGCTTCAGGTCGATGCCGTTATGGGTGTAGAAGCGGGCATCTTCCACGGCTACAAAAGCATTGCACAGGTTTTTGGGCATCATGGAGATGCTCACCATCACGCGGTTTTCGGTGCCCTTGTAGTCGGTGATCACATTGCCTTGGGCATCATACAGGAAGGAAGTTTTGTCCTGATCGCTCAGCAGAGCAAGATCCAGCGTAGGCGCTGTTTCCATGTAGCCTTTGGCAATGCCGAAAACCGTGCCAGCCAGCGCAAGACCGGCCAGTACGATCACCAGAGCGATCAGACGCACACTGCATACCAGCATGGATACGATAAAGTTAGGCTTGGCGAGCCGAGGCTTAAAAATCGTGCGCTTTTTGGGCACAACAAAGTCCTGATCCTGCGGCGCCGGCTCCTGATAAGCCGGATTTTCACCGTACCAGGACTGGTTATATTCAGTTTGATCTTGCTGATACAAAACTGTTTTCCTCCTGCATACAAACTGCCGGTATGAGCCGGTAGTGCAAAAATAAATACAGCTTATTATACCACAAGAGATATCGAATACGCCATACCACACTGTAACAATGCATGAAAAACAAAAAAGCACGGCTATACTGCGCTGCCTGATGCATATTCTTCGATCAGGGAGGGCGAGCATATGGTCGAGAGAAAAAAGCGGGGGATACTGCGTAGGTGTATCATCATCGTGCTGGTCATGATGATCCTGTTTTTGTTGGTGGAGCGCAATTTGAGCCAAACGTTGTTGGATATGGCCTATGCGACTGCCCATTCATTGGCATTGGAGACCGTTAACCGCGCAGCGCAGCAGGTGGTGGGGGAGGGGGTCGATTATCAGCAGTTGATGGCTTTGCAGACCGACTCCTTGGGCCGGGTGACCATGCTGAGAGCCAACACCATGGTAATGAATCAAATCGCAACGGATACCGCCATTTTAGCCCAGCAGGAACTGAACAGTTACGAAAACCAACGAGTCGAGATCCCCTTGGGTGCAGCGCTGGGCATTCGCTTTTTAGCAGGCTTTGGCCCAAGATTCAGCGTGCAGATCGTACCGGTGGGGGCGGTCAGCACACATTTTGAAACAGAGTTTGAAACAGCAGGTATCAACCAGACCAGACATAAGATCTTTCTTGTGCTTGAGACCTCCGTCAGACTGATCGTTCCGGCAGGGTCTGGGGTCGTAAAAGTAACAAGCGTTGTGCCGATATCGGAAAGCATCATCGTGGGGCAAGTGCCCGAAAGCTTTGTAGATGTGAGCGACCAAGAGGATATGCTCAACTTGATCCCGTAGCATAGCGGCGTGGAGAATGTAAAAACTATGTAAAACGATTCCTTTTCACCAATGGCTTTTCTTGACATAGAAACACTTTTGTAATAAAATATGGTTGCAGTCATAGACTTATTTTTTCCATTGTGGGATGAAGAATATGCGCTGTGGTAAGAATACCCATCACCGAAACACTCATATGCTGCTTTGGTGCATGAAGGGAGGTTGGGCTGCGCTGCAGCCCGAACGAAGCATGAAAAAACGCAGTTTGCTGGCACTGTGCGTATGGATCCTTGTGCTTGTGGCGGTCGCATCGTTCGCTTATGCCGAAGACGATCCTGTTAACTGTGTCATCGAGTTGTCGCCTGAGTATTTGGCTGGCCCCGGCGAGGTGAAGGTGACCATTACCATCTCCAACACCACCGATGAGGACCTGCAGGAACCCGTCATTCTTTTCAGCCCTCAAGCCGAAGTCGTTTCCGACTTTGGCAACGCTGGTTCTGCGTTTTTGAAGGCTGGCGAATCTCAAACTTGGACGGGTACCTACAACATCAACGAGCGCGAACTGCAGCAAGGCTATATCCAGTATTTTGCCAAGTATACCATTTATAAAGAGAATGGTCAGGCAACGCCCCGCAGCCAAGCCATCCGTGCTACGGTGTCTTTGCAGGAGGCCTCTGCCGCTATCGATGTGGAACGCACCATCACCCCTGCCGCCGCCCGTGAGGGTCAGGAGGTGCAGGTGAAGTATACCATCGTCAACGCCGGTACCGTGGCTTTGCAGGATGTTACCATTGTTGAGCATGCCGATATCAATTCGAAAGCACAGACCATTCCCCAGCTGGATCCCGGCGCAAAGGTAGACCTTACCTATAAAGCTACCATGGATAAGAAAGATCTTACCAGCAGCGCAGAGATCACTTATAAAGCCGCTGGCAGCACCAAAACAGAAACCTATACCGTCGAAGAGAAAAAGATCCCCCTTACGCAAACCAACCTGACGGCCGAGCTTTCCAGCAATACCAAGGGCGTTGTCACAGGTGGTACGCTCACCCTTACCTTGGAGCTGAAGAACAAAGGCAACTCCGATATGAGCGATATCCGCGTGACTGATCCCGTTCTGGGCGATGTGTTTACCAATCAGGCTGTGGAAGCCGGCAAAACCATCACCTTAGAAAAAGAGATCACCCTGACGGAAAGCTGCGAGTATCAGTTTACCATTCATGCGATCGATTCCACCGGTACAGAGGTTACAGCGGCCACCAATGCGCTGGCTGTTACAGCAATGAATCCCGAAGATGCCCTCAACCTGACATTGACCGCAGTACCCGACCGCACCGCAGTGTACGACGACCCCGCAGGCGTGCGCTTTACCATTACCATTACCAACGATAGCAATGTAGATGCCAGCGAGGTAAAGGTCTCTCACGGCTATGTGGATCTGTACACCTTTGAAAGCCTCAAGGTAGGAGAAAGCCGTACACTGTCCCGTGATACAGTGCTGTCTACCTCCGGTAAGTTCCAGTTTACTGCAACTGCGCTGGATCCACTGGAGAATGAGAGCTCCTTCCAGAGCAACGAAATGCAGATTGCTGTGTACGAGCCCACTCCTGTGCCTGCAACGCCTACTCCGCCGCCTGTACCCACTGCCGAGCCTACCTTTGTGCCGGTCACATGGGCACCCATTCATCATGAATCCGTGGGCACCATTCCCAAAGCGATCCAGAAGGTGCTTCTGCCTGCGCTGATCGTGGCGGGGATTCTGCTGGTTGGTTCTTCCGTGCTCCTGATGGCGGCTACCAAGAAGCGCATGGACAACAAGAAGGCCTCCGAGGCTGCGTTCGACCATCTGGAACGCGCCCGCAGACGTGACTATACCGTCGGCAACCCCGATGAAATGGCGGCAGCTTCCAAGGTTACGCTGAGCCATAACCATCCCCAGGATAATGAAGAACTGTTTGCGTCTTCTCCCGACGCATGGGAACTGCCCGATGTGGATGCAGCGCCCCGTGAGGAAGGTCAGGATGATCCTCTGCAGGAGAGCTTTTCTTCCTTCGGACAGGGTTTCTATGGCGATATCGGAGATGAAGGTTTCGAAGCAAGTCATCAGCCAATGACGGAATATGCGGACGACCTGAGCTTTGACCAGCCTGACGGCTTCCGTCCTGAAGCCTATCAGCCCGGGGATTTCTCCGATGATGATCTTTTCAAGTTCGATCAGCCCGAAACCATGGGGGATGACCGGATGAGCTATCCGGCGCAGGAAACCTACGCAGAACCTTATGAAGGTTTCGAGACCTACGGGACGGATGCTTACGAATCGGCAGATGCTTATGAGCCCATGGATGCATACGAATCCGCAGAACCGAGCAATGTCGGGCCCAACGACGGCTATATTTCAGCGGATCAGTTGATGGGCGGGGAAGAACCCCGCAGCAGACGTTCCCGGAAATAAACAGACAAGGAAGCCACTTT
>JAZSRK010000008.1:0-10126 GCA_045538465.1 Candidatus Limiplasma sp.
TTGCAGACGGAAAGATTCTGCGTCTTGCTGTCAACAGCTACTTTTACAGCCTGATCAAGATCAATGTTTTCATCCACATATACATGGCAGAGACCTTCTGCATGCCCCAGCACGGGAATCTGGCTGTTCTGCATAATGTACTGAACAAAAGCATTACTGCCGCGTGGGATGATCAGGTCGATCAGCTTATGCAGCTTCAGCATTTCGGAAACATCTTCCCGGCTCTGAAGCAGGTCGCACCAGCCGACAGGAAGCCCGGCTTTTTCAGTCGCTTCGCGAATAATGCGTGTAAGTACGATATTGGTGCGCAAGGCTTCCTTGCCGCCTTTGAGCAAAACAGCGTTGCCGCTCTTGAGGCACAAAGAGGAAATCTGCACAAGAGCATCGGGTCTGCTTTCAAAAATGACGCCCACAACGCCAATGGGACAGGCGACCCTGTACAGGTTCAGTCCCGGAGAAAGCTCCTTGGCATACTGAACATGTCCAAGCGGATCGGGCAGCTGAGCCAGTGCCTGCAAACCTTCGATCATGCGCTGGCATTTCTGCTCCGTTACCTTCAGACGGCTCAAAAGAGGAGCACTCAGCTTTTCTTCGGTGGCCTGCGCCACATCCAGTACATTAGCAGCCATGATCTCTTCTTTATTAGCGGCGATGCCGTCGGCAATGGCCAGCAGGGCGTTGTTTCGGGTATCCAGAGAGACTGCCGCCAGTTGACGGGCAGCTTTCCGGGCTTCCTGTGCCATGTTCTGTACACTGTGTTCCATTTGGTATCCCTCCTATAACATTTCAATTATATGAGAGTGTAAAAAACTTGGCAAGTGCTTGCACAAAGCAAGTACAATATGCTATAATTCCTGTTACCCAATCGGTACATGCCCAATGAAAGGAGGTTTCCCAGTGGCCAGGCAGAAAGGCATCAAGATTGTTGCCCAAAACAAAAAGGCCTATCACGATTATTTCGTGGAGGAAACCTACGAGTGCGGCATCAGCCTGATGGGTACTGAGGTCAAGAGCATACGGCAAGGCCGCGTCAACTTGAAGGAAAGCTTCTGCATCATCCGCAACGGCGAGATCTTCGCTGAGGGTATGCACATCAGCCCCTATGAGTTTGGCAACATCCATAACACCGATCCCCTCCGCCCAAAAAAGCTGCTGATGCATAAAAACGAGATCCGCAAGCTGGCAGGCGAGGTGAGCCGGCAGGGTTACACGGTTATTCCGTTAAAGGTGTACCTGAAGGATAGCCGTATGAAGCTTGAGATTGGCCTGTGTAAAGGTAAGCATCTGCACGACAAGCGAGATGCTGCCGCTGCCAGGGATGCTCAACGTGAAGTTGAGCGCGCTCTGACTCGCCGGAGGGATGACTGATCCCTGAATGGCGCTGCACCATGGGGGTGCACTGGTTTCGACGGGAGTTTTCGAGGATACGGTAAGCGAGCCGCGGCCCCTGTACCGCGCAAAAACGGGGACAAAAAACAACTGACAATACCGAATTGTCTTTCGCGGCCTAAGGCCGTGCGTCGGCCCACATTGCCCACAGGTGTGGTTCCCGGCGTCAGCTATGTGGGGAACGAGTGCGCCAAAGCTTTGAAGCGTTACCCGTAACTATGAAGCTACCGTAGCTGTAAGCCTGCTGTGAGGCGTATGGCGAGGGGAATCCTAAAATCGCAGATGCGCTCGGAGAAAACCATATAAGCGAGCTTTCGGACGGGGGTTCGATTCCCCCCACCTCCACCATAAAAGGACTGAAACTTTGATACAAGGTTTCAGTCCTTTTCTTTATGCTCTTGCAGAATCCTAATGCAAAACGGCAGATGCACCCAAGAATATGCAGTATTCAGGCATTGCTCTGTCACCGCTCCCAGCAACATCGAAAACAGTAGAATTTCATAATCAGAAAATGCACCCACTTCCCTCAGTGGGTGCATTGCAAAACGATTGTCCAGCTTTCATTTTGATAATAAGGCTTTCGTTTTGTCGATAGCCCTTTCGTTTCGACATTGGGTGCATACTATCGCTGGTCAGACCGCTTTCCATATGACAGAATGTTTCATTATCCCGGGATGTGCACAGCATTCTCATCTATTCGTCGCACCACGCTATGGGTATATACGTCAAAATACTTCGTCCAGAAACCAAAGGCTGTAGGATTGAAGCTTTCGCAATCCACGCCAAGGCGAGTATATCCCTCCTCCCGAAGGATGGATATCATCTTTCCCAGTAGCGACCGAGCGACGCCTGATCCTCGATATTCGTTCAAACAGTACGCGCCGCATATGTTCATAGTGCCGGGATCATATGCAGCAAAATTCTCGCCCTCATCCTGTACCTCCATATAGGCTATGATCTTTCCGTCTCTTTCGGCGACAAAGATTCTCGGAGGAGAAACGCGCCTTTTATTCAGCCAGCCTTCCAGCGTCTGAGTATCGTCACGCATGAATGCCGGACTCTGCGCCAAATGCTCCGCAAGTTTACGCCTGAGTGCCGTCATCTCATCACAACGGGGATTATGGAGTTCATGGCAGGATGCATCGTCCGTCTCAAGGCCGCTCATTGGGCGCATGAGATCCATGCAGCGCATACCAAAGCCATACGTATACAATGCGTTTCTCGCTCCTGCGTCATGGGCATAGATGGTTATGGCATGACTGCTCGCACCGGCAGCCACCCATTTTTCCCCTGCAGCCTGATATAGCCTGCGCCAGATGTATTCGCGGTTCTCCTGCTGTACCGCATGGGCATGCAAAGGAGAAAATACGCCGCTGACATCCATGGTGTAGAAAACAGGCTTAAATACGCCGTAAGCCCCCAGAAAGCCCAGCAGTTTTTCGCCATCCACAGCCGCAGCGCCAAGTCCATTGCGTGCAATGGCATCCAGCACTGGAAAAGACACATTCTCCGGAAGCACAGGAACAGCTTTTCTTTCCTCGTTATATGCACTGAGTAACAATTCCCTCGCTTGATTGATCCACTGATCAGAAAAGTCGATAATCTTCATCCAGAATCCTCCAAATCATATCGCAAAATAAAAAGCATCCCCCAAGAATAAGTGGAGAATGCACAAATTTTGCTGATATCGCGATGTGTCCGGGGGATTATTATCTTACACAAATGTGATGAACAGCATGATTCCACATATTCCTTAGGTACAAACGGATCATAAGACTGTTCACCTTCCTTTCATGTGAAAAGTATATCAGATCATATTCGAAAAGTCAACAAAGTGTTGTACGGCAATGTTTCACTTTTTCGATACATATATATATGTGTGTGAAATGCGGTTAATGCGTATGCGAAACAATGCAAGGGCAAAACTAAGGATTGATTGTTGCACCCACCGAGCTTTTTGCACCCAGCTGAACCCATTTTGCACCAAAATGCACCCATTGCAAAACGAAAGCTGCATTATAAAACGATAGCTTGGAATTGTATTAGTTTTTGAGTCATTTCCCATAAAAGGACTGGAACCTCAATACAAGGTTTCAGTCCTTTATTTATGTTTTCATGCAGAAATCTATTGCAAAACGGCGAATGCACCCAATTCCCTCGGTGGGTGCATTACGCATGACCCCACTGTGCCGGCGCAGTTTCCGAATACCGGAAAAGAAAGCACAGAACAACGTCGGAATGTGCTATAATCATGTTATCCGAAGGATGTTTACAGATTCTAACCGGGATGCTATACTGAAACCAACAGAGAACGTTTTGAAGGAATCAGAAACACATGAGAGGGAAACCATGCAAAACAATTATGCAGAAAAGCAGAATCATGTTCCGGGAAACCCGGAAGGAAGGATTACGCTGACGCCAAGGAAAGAAACGATCATTGAGGATGGAGAATTCAGAGATCGAACCGATCTGAAAGATGTAGTCATTCCATACGGCGTTACCGACATTGGTAAAGAGGCGTTTTTCGGCTGCACAGGTCTAACCTCCATTGAGATCCCGGACAGTGTTACCAGCATCGGCGAGAGGGCTTTCCACCGCTGTACAGGGCTGACCTCCATCGTGATCCCCGACAGCGTTACCGGCATTGACGATAAGGCATTCTTTGGCTGCACAGGCCTGATTTCCATGGAGATCCCGGACAGTGTTGCCAGCATTGGCAGAGAGGCTTTCTACCGCTGTACAGGCCTGACCTCCATTGATATCCCGCCCAGCGTTACCAATATGGGTAAGAGGGTTTTCCGTGACTGCACAGGACTGACCTCCATCGTGATCCCGGACAGCGTTACCAGCATTGGAAGAGAGGCTTTCTACGGCTGCACAGGCCTGACCTCCATTGAGATCCCCAGCGTTACCAGCATTGGTAGAGAGGCTTTCTACGGCTGTACAGGCCTGACCTCCATCGATATCCCGGACAGCGTTACCAGCATTGGCTGGAATGCTTTTTCCAACTGCACAGGCCTGACCACCATCGATATCCCATCCGGCGTAAGAAGTATTGGAGAATATGCTTTTTGTGGCTGTACGGGCCTGACCACCATCGTGATCCCTGACAGCGTAACCAGCATTGACAGGGATACTTTTACCCAATGCACAGGCCTAACCTCCATCGTGATCCCGGACAGCGTAACCAGCATTGGCGAGTCTTCTTTCGCCTACTGCAGCGGCCTGACTGCCATTGATATCCCTGACAACGTAAGAAGCATTGGAAAACATGCTTTTTTTTGCTGCACGGGCTTGACCACCATCGATATCCCTGACAGCGTAAGAAGCATTGGAGAATATGCCCTTTTTTGCTGCACGGGACTGACCTCCATCGTGGTCCCTGACAGCGTTACCAGCATTGGCACGAATGCCTTCTGTGGCATTCCCCACATCATCTATAATGGTTCTGCAGAATCCAACAACAATTGGGGTGCAGAACGCTTGACCAGAGACTGACGCCCCAGAGTCTTTCATGATGCCAGAATCCGCTTACAGACCAACTGATAAATCTGCTGTTCTGTCAACAAACGAGCATCCAAAACACCGGATGTTCGTTTGTTCGTTACCGGATAAACTGTTTCTTAATGAGTTCCCAGCCCACCCAGCGAGTCTTATTGCACCCAAATGCACCCATTGCAAAACGAAAGGGCTACTACAAAACGATAGCGGGAATTGTATTCGTTTTTGAGTCATTTCACACCTTACCACTCAGCTTTTGCTACAAAGGCTGAGTGGTTCTCTTTTTAGCAACGTATGAACAAAAGACGGTCATGAAAGCATTATCTATACTCCCACGATACCTAAAACTCATTGGTTTATACCAACATCTCGTCCATCTCTTGTTCTGCCTGTACCCGTTTCCTTTTGCATATGCTAAAATACCCAAGCACCGACACCCCCAAAGCGGCCCCAGCATCCACCACCAGATCTTTCATCGTGTCCTGCAAGGCCTCATAGCCAATAAGCGGCTGGCCGTGTTCGGTGAGACATTTTTGCATATTCAACCCCAGCACCGCATCCCCAGTAAACTCGTAGATCTCCCATACAGCACCTGCTGCCAAAGCAAAGCAAAAGGCGAAGGCAGCCACAAACAATGGGCTGAGCGATACCCGTACCTTCTCGTTGCGGTTCAAGATATCCACCAGAATAAACCCAAGGGCGCCCAGCATCGCACCGGAGAAGAAATGCAAAATGGTATCCCAATGGGGCACCAAATAATAGAACTCAAATACCTCGCCTAAGAAAACCGCACAATACAAGAAAAGATAGTACAGTACATAAATAATGTTTGTAATACCCAAACGCCATTTGCGTTCGATAACCGTGGGCAGCATCATAACACAAAGCCCCATTGTGCATTGCAGCAGCATTAGCAGATAGTCACTTTTTACTTTGATGTGCTCCATTCCCTCCGGCACATCAGATGGGGCCATCGCCATTCGTACAGCAGAAAATACAATAGATAGCACCAAGGAGATCAGTAAGATCAGACCAATGATTTCGCTGGGTTTGTTTTTTCTCATTCAAAAATCGTTCTCCTATCCATCTTGGTAAAGCAGTGTTACATGGTATGCAACACTGCATGATTGTATGGAGAATGATGCAAATCTATAGCAACTGAAATTCAACAATCGTTGATATTCAATTGTTGCTGGATTGGGTTTACAATGCTAAAATGATATTGTCTTCAAAAACACTAATGAGAGGAGCGAAACCTGTGTTCCGTATTTTGGTCGTAGAGGATCATCAGGAGCTTCGGCAGCTGTTTGTTCGGGTGCTTGAGAAAAACGGCTATACCGCCCTTTCTGCCGCCAATGGTCAGGAAGCGCTTGATTTGATGGAGAACAGCTACGTAGATTTGATCATCTGCGATATTATGATGCCAGTAATGGATGGCTATGAGCTTGTGCGTACCATTCGGGAAAGCGGCATGACCATGCCTGTTTTAATGATCACCGCCAAAGGAAATTTCGATGATATGCGGGAAGGTTTCCTCTCCGGTACGGATGATTATATGGTAAAACCTGTAAACGTAAACGAAATGGTGCTGCGAGTCAGCGCCCTTCTGCGCCGTGCACAAATGATCAGCGAGCGTAAGCAGCGCATTGGCGATACTTTGCTGGAGTGCGACTCCATGACGGTCACCACTGCTGGCAAAAGCATGATCCTGCCGCAAAAAGAATTTATGCTGCTGTATAAGATGGCAGGCTATCCCGGTAAGATCTTCACCCGTCAACAGCTGATGGACGAAATATGGGGCTACGATGCCTCATCCGATTCCCACACGGTAGATGTGCATATCGGCCGCCTGCGGGAGCGGTTCCGGGATAATACTGATTTTAAGATCGTTACCATGCGTGGCGTTGGTTATAAGGTGGTACGCTTATGAAAAACCGCCGGATACATTTGGGATTGTGGCTCTTTCTTACCCTTGCAGGTATCGTTGAGTTATTTATCAGCGTTATTCTGGGTCTGGCGGCCACCTATATCCTTCGGTATATTTTCAAGATCCAGTTGGATCTGTCGGTCTTTACGCTGATTCTTATATTTTCCAGCCTGACAGCTTGTGTGGTCACGCTGTTTCTTAACCGTCGCGTGCTTTCTCCGATACGCCAGTTAAGCAATGCTATGAATCAGGTGGCATCCGGCGATTTTAAAGTGCGTCTGGAACCAACCAGCCATATTGAGGATATCAAAGATATATACGAGCATTTTAACACCATGACAGCTGCTTTGGACAAAACAGAAACACTGCAGTCTGATTTTGTTTCCAACGTTTCGCACGAGTTCAAAACCCCCATCAATGCCATTGAGGGCTATGCGATGCTGCTGCAAAACACATCCAGCGATGATGAAGAACAAAATGTTTACGTTGATAATATCCTGCTGAATACAAGGCGGCTATCCGACTTGATCGGCAACATCTTGCTGCTATCCAAACTGGATAATCAAATTATGCCAGAGAACAAAACCACTTTCCGGCTGGATGAGCAGATCCGTCAATCCATCCTTATGTTGGAAAGCCAATGGGATGCCAAAGAGATCGGCTTCGATATCGAGATGGAAGAGATCATTTATTACGGCAACGAAGGCATGCTTTCGCAAGTGTGGAACAACCTGATCGGAAATGCTGTTAAGTTCAGCCCAGCGCAAGGGCTGATCACCCTTGAACTAAAAAGAGCAGACGATCGAATCATCTGCTCCATTTCGGATGAGGGGCCCGGTATTCCTTTAGAGGAACAAGCCCATGTGTTTGATAAATTCTATCAAGCGGATAGTTCCCACAAGCAGGAAGGCAACGGGTTGGGGCTGGCCTTGGTAAGGCGGATCGTTGATATCGTTCAGGGCAAGATCGTCGTAGAAAATCTACCCGGAAAAGGGTGCAGGTTTACGGTCGAACTGCCTGACGATGAAAATAGCCGCTGATCACTTGATGGGCTCCGTTTCGGGCGGGCTTACCGCATCGCGATAAACGGTGTTGGGCTGAGGCACGATACCATACAAATAAAGCAGTTCATCCACAGAGGCGAACAAATAACCGTTTTCAGCCAATTCGCACAGGAACATTTCTGTGCCTTTGGCTGTTTTTCTGTACAAATCGTGCATCAGAACGATATCGCCGTTCTTTGCAAAGCGGAAAATGCGGTCTGCCAACTGGTAGGCGTTGTTATTGCCAGTATCACCGGCAGAATAACGCCACAGGATGATCGGCCAGCCGATCTTGTGCTTGAGATAACCATCCACATTACCGCCGGGGGCGCGGAAGAGCACCGGTTCAAGCCCGGTAAGCTGGCTGTGCAGCTGCAAACATTGCACACGATCTTCCCGCAGATATTCCGCATTCACCTGAAAATCGTACCGGTGCTTGTAGGTATGGTTGCCGACCGTGTGCCCATAGTCCAACGCTTGCCGTGTTACATCGGGGCAGCGTTCCAGCGAGATACCGATGGTAAAGAAGGTGGAATTGGCACCGTAATTGTTCAGGGAACGAAGCACCATGGGCGTGTTATCCACATTAGGGCCGTCATCGTAAGTAATGGCAATAATATTGCGGTGGCTGTTATCGGTCTGCTGTGCAGCTTCGTCGTTCATCATGGAACGGAAGTCGGGATACGGGATAAACGTATTCACCAGCTGCCAGCGGTTTTCCAAAGCCGGTTCCAAAGGTGTAGTAATGGTCAGCCGTCCTGCAGAAGGCAGAAAGGGCATGGCGCTGAGGCTCTCATAAGTGCAATAAGGCTCGATGGCAGAAAGATCTTTCGTCTCTTCGGGATAATACAAAAGATAGCGATCCTTCATCATTTGGGCGATCTTTTCCCAAGCAGGGCTATCCTCCGAGAAAACATTTGCCAAAGTAAGGGGTTCGCCTGTCTCCATGTCATAGGTAAAGACCATGTGGTTCACATACATGGTTTGGTTCATTTTACCATCACGAATGGGGTTTTTTACTTCTTCTACCACGCGGCCAACAAGGTAATAGCCAGCCCAACTGGTGCCAGAAATACGGTATGTGGCTTCCTGCTCCATGGTTTGGCCTTCGCCGCAATGAGCGAGCAGATCTGCAAGAAGCATCTGCTGTGCATCCTTTAGTTGGGCATTTACTTCGTCATTGGCAGTAACGGGCAGCGCTGTCTCGCAGGTGCGGCCATCTTCAGCCGTCCACGTTTCTCTTACAATAGAGATCTTCAAAACATCAGGATACGGGTTTGCAGTTTCCTCATCGGCAGCCAGTGCCAGATTGCCGCTCATCAGCAAGCAAATGCACAGCAAAATGGCTGCTGCTCTTAGAAAAACACAGTTCATCCTCATAGTGCACACTTCTTTCACCATGGTTTCGCTTTATCTTACCACACGTTACTCCTTTTGACAAACAAAAAAGGAACCGCCCCATGTAGGGCGGCTCCTGAAAGATCGACAGGATTAGCGGTTGAGCAGGGTAACTTCGGTATCCTTGTCGAAGAAGTGCAGGTGGTTGACATCGAAAGCAACCTTGATCTGCTGACCAGCGCGGCTGGTGGTGCGGGGATTGACGCGGGCGATGATGTTCTCATCCTTGCCGCTGGTGGACAGGTACAGGTAGGTCTCGGAGCCCATGAGCTCGGTCACTTCAACGTTGCACTCGATGCTGGCGGTGGGAGCAGCCTCGACGAACACGTCTTCGTCGTGGATGTTCACGGGACGGATGCCCATGTAGACTTCCTTGCCGATGTAGCTTTCGTCAGCAAACTTGGCCAGCTTGGACGGGGGAATGGTCACCTTGTTGGTGCCGAACTTGGCGACGACGTCGTTGCCTTCCTTCTCCAGCTTGACGGTGAAGAAGTTCATCTGGGGGCTGCCGATGAAGCCGCCGACGAACAGGTTGGCGGGATAGTCGTACAGGTTCTGGGGAGAGTCGTCCTGCTGCACGAAACCGTCCTTCATAACCACGATGCGGGAAGCCATGGTCATAGCTTCGGTCTGGTCATGGGTAACATAGATGAAGGTGGTCTGCAGACGCTGATGCAGCTTGGTGATCTCAGTACGCATGGCGACGCGCAGCTTGGCGTCCAGGTTGGACAGAGGCTCGTCGAACAGGAAGTCCTTGGGCTCACGAACGATAGCACGGCCCAGAGCAACACGCTGACGCTGGCCGCCGGACAGAGCCTTGGGCTTACGGTTCAGCAGGTGGCTGATGTCCAGGATCTTGGCAGCTTCT
>JAZSRK010000006.1:0-35424 GCA_045538465.1 Candidatus Limiplasma sp.
GCAAGGGTTCCGAAACCACCGGAAGGGTGAGTAAAACGAACCGAGGCGTGAGGACAGCCTGAAAGGCTCCGCAGCGCCGAAGCCCAAAGCCGATGTAATCGGATTTGGGCCGCAATACATGTTGCTGGTTTCGGATCACAGTCGGAGGGTTGCGACCCTCCGACTCCACCCGGGGTTTCTCGACAGTCTGAAGCAACTTGCTGTTGCTACAGGTCGTCGAACTGTACATGTCAGGCTCAAATATCCCCTTTTAGCCGTACCTGCGACCGCTGGGTCTCAAAACCTTCCGGGTAGCGTTTTTTCAGTTTGTCGATATTGCCCTGAAACACTCTTTCCAGCGGGATATCCAACGCCGTGGCTGCCTCTGCAAGGTACCATGCGATATCGCCCAGTTCCTTTTCCAGATGTTCCTTATCCAGCTCGTGTCCCTGCGCCATCCAACGCTTGACGATGTCGATGGCCTCGCCGGATTCGCCGCATAGCCCCATCACGCTGTTGATAAGCACATCCTTCCGGCTCAGTTCGGGGTTCAAAGTTCGCATGGCCAGCTGCTGATATTCGTTTACCTGCATGGGTACGCCTCCTTTCATGATCGCTGCTTTATTCACTGGACTCATCATAGCACAGGCACACTTGCAATTCAATGAAAAAAGCCGCTAGGACATATGCCCAAGCGGCTTGTGAAAACAGCGGTACTGGTCAGCCTTCCATCTGTGCCATCACTTTATGCAGCAATTGATACAGCGTTTCGGCCTCTTGGCTGGTAAGAGGCAATTTATCGTATACCTTGCTCGGTATCTCCATTGCATCCTCTCGCATGCTGAGCCCTGCCTTGGTGAGGGACAGGATCAAATTACGCTCATCGGCAGTGGAACGCTTGCGGGTAATAAGCCCCTTGCCTTCCAGCTTTTTCAATAGCGGAGTCAGCGTGCCGGAATCTAGATACAACGCCTCGCCCAGCTCTTTCACCGTCATGCTGCCCTTCTCCCAAAGCACCAGCATAGCAATGTACTGGGTATATGTAAGATCCAACCGATCCAAATACGGCTTGTATTCACGGATCAAGTTGCGGGAACATGCATAAAGGGGAAAACAGATCTGGTTTTCCAGCTTGAGTTCATCGTATCGTGTATCCATCATTCGATGCCTCCAGTGCAAATAAAACACATGCAATGTATAACACGTGTATTCTAACATATTTTTACTCGTTCCACAAGCCTTTACCGTTATTTTCTAACCGCATTTTGAGCACAAAAAAAGCCTGCCGCACGGGCAGGCTTTCAGACTGTCGAAAATCCCCGGGAGGGGTCGGAGGGTCGAAACCCTCCGACTGTGATCCGAAACCAGCGACATGCGCGGTGGTTTCGGAACCCTTGCGTAGCAAGGGATTCCTATCGCCGTTTGCCGCCCGGCGAGCCGTAGGCGAGTAGGCAAATGGTGCAAATCTTGTCGAAAAAGTCGCCAAAGGCGAATTTTTCGACGACCAGAACCGGCCTTCCCGATTGGGAAGGGCGGTTCTGCATATGCGTTTACAGATCATCCGCATCCTGCTGGGGCAGGCCGCCATCGGCGGGGGTGCCGGTGTAGCTGCCCAGCACATCGGTGCTTTGGGTCTCGTTGGCCATATCCTTGAGCACCTTGGCGGGGTTTTGTTTACTGCCGCACTTGCAGCCGCCGCCCTTACCGGGGCAGCCGTGTTTGGTTTTGTTTGTGTTTGGCTTTTCGTTGTTCATGCGCATCCCTCCTGTGTTGATGGCAGCATACCTGCCATTGGGTAGTCTGCACAGCATGGAAGGCTTTCATGCTGAGGTGCAGGCTGGCGACTATGGGCGGGAAATGGTTGAAAATAAAGGACTGCATGCACAGTAGCAAAAAAATCGAATTTTTTTCAAAAAAGGGGTTTACAAACTGTCGATGCTGTGCTATTATATATCTCGCTGATGAGGCCACCGGCCAAAGAAGCATGGGGCATTAGCGCAGTTGGTAGCGCACAACACTGGCAGTGTTGGGGTCAGGAGTTCGAGTCTCCTATGCTCCACCAACAAACCCAAGTATAGCAGAATTCTTCTGACTGTACTTGGGTTTTTTATTTGTGTGGAAAGGTTGATTGCCATGGAACAGTCCATTTTGGAGTGCTTGACAAACAGAACGATTTCCAAACAAGGAGGAAACCATGAACAACGATCAAAAAGAATTGCTTGAATACTGGTATGCATATATCTATGAGCAGGAAGAAGATCAAACGCCCTTTGCCCAATACCTTGTGCGGCACTTGGGGCAGCAGCCGCTGCGCATTATGGAGGCTGCTTGCGGCAGCGGAAAATGCTGCATCCCGCTGGTACAGGCCGGGCATCAAGTGACGGGCATAGACCAGAGCGAACACATGCTTGCCCGCCTGCAAGAGAAAGCGGAGCAATTGCCCGATCTTCATATCCAACAGGCAGATCTGCTGGCCAAGCCCTGGGGCACCGGATATGATGCAGTCATCCTCGGAAGCAATCTGCTGTTGAATATCGTTACCGACCGGGATTATAAGCATGCACAGAAAAATCTGCTGGAGCGGGCGCATGAAGCGCTCAAAACCAACGGTCGGCTTTTGATCGATTATGACTGTCCGCTGGCGCTATCCGCATGGACACCCGCAAATACCGAATGGGTCTGCTTTGATGGGACGGACGACCGGGGAACCTATGGCAAATACATCGTCGTAAACGGAAGTACCAACGACCGCACCCGTGTGGTCACCGGCAGTCGGCGCTGGGAAATGAGACCAGCCGACGGCGCAGCTTTCGTTCATACCGAAAACAGCTATAAATATTTCCCCACCCTTGAACAGGTGTGCACATGGCTGTACCGTGTGGGCTTTACGGTGGAATCCATCCATGGCGGTTACCATGGCGAACCCTTCGATGTTCACCATAGACGGGCAGTCATCTGGGCAAGAAAGGTGGATCTTTAAAAACAAGACCGTTGCAGAAAGAAAGTCTGCAACGGTCTCTGTTTTTCGCTATCTTACACAGCAGTATCCGCAAGCCCCCGGTCTCGTTTTGCAAAGGTCACCTCATAGGCTCCATATGCTGCCAAAGCAGCTACAAGGGCATTGCAGACCACCAAGAGCGCATTTTCCAGCGTGATGCTCGCAGTAAAGGCGGTGGCCAGCATCATCACTGCCAGTGTGATGATGTATGCATACAATCGGGTGGGGATCTTCCACACCTTGTCCAAAGGCGCTTTGGTAAACTGCACTACCATCAGGGTAAAGGCGGCTGCACCGGCAATGGTGGCAAGGTATTCCCATGTGAGGGGCTGCTGAATGGTTGCGGTCTGCTGAGAGGGCAAGGCGGGCGCGGCCTCAGCGCAGGCAGTGCCGAACGCAGTGGATAGCAGAACCAAAACGCAGGCTGTGCAAAGGATCCAATAGTCGTGTCTTTTCATCAAAATCACTCCTTGATCTATCGTTGTTCGCTTTCGGTAGGGGGCGTATTACGCCGGGTGAGGTGATCTTTCACCGGCTGCTTTGCTTTCGCTGTTCTTCCCAGGCAATCTCAAAAAACTTGACCGATCTTCGCTTGGCTTCGCCGTTTCCGCCGATGGCTTCGTAGGCCTTCTCCATGCGGTCGTAGCAGCGGCGTTCGTCCTCGGTGGTATAGCCTCGCTCGATGCAGGCGGCATAGAGCTTGCCCATACTGTCATCCAGCTGGGCCCGGGTGGCTTCTGCCATCAGAATGCTGTGGCTGTCGCTCTCCTCATGGATGCGGCTCAGTTTGCGAACCTCCCGTCTGGTCGCTCCGCTGAGGATGACCGCACATAGGCTCAGCACCCCTACCACCAGTACAGGAACCCAATGGTGCAGGCTTTCGGGCATTTGTCCGACCCATACCAGCGCCCCGGCACAGAGAATGGGCACCACATAGTCCACCGTTTTTTCTCCCACTCGTTTCATCAATTCCAATCCGGTCTCACCTCCATTGTGCATTGCGCAAGGCTTCGCCAAGGGCAGTTGCTACGCTGGCAGGCAGCGTGAGCACCGCGCTGTTTTCGGGCGTGGGCAGCGTGGTGGAAAGGGTGCTTTCCTCGCCTGCGGGCAAAGCGAGATACTTGCTCATCACGTAGCCGATACTTCCGTCGGTCAGCCGCACATAGCTCCATTGCTCGCCAGCCTCTGTTTGGCTGGCGAGCACCTGCACCGCTGTGCCCACTGGCAGCTTGCATAGGTACTTGTTTTTGGTGCTGGGGTCTGCCCGCATCTTGAGGGGATTGCCGTCCCCGGTGGTCACGATCATCTTGGTACCGGTCGCGCTTTGCATCGTCGTACCCTCCTTTTCATCTTTTGCTATAGAGCAAGGCACAAGGCTGGCCCAATGGGTCCATGCATATTGCGCCATGCGCTGGTGCACAACGCCGTAGGCTGTGCCTCTGGCATGGATGCAGGTACCATCGCCCAAAGAAATGCCCGTGTGTGCCATTACGGTGCTGCTGCCGTTTTCCCGGCGGTAGAGAAAGCATACTTCTTGCGGCGGCAGGGTATCGATGGTGCCTTTGCGTGCCCATGGTGCTTTTGTCCATTGGCTGGTGGCGCCGCTGGGCAGACTGAACCCTTCCGTTTTTGCGGCGGCTTTGGTCAGCTGGGCGCACTCCCACACCTCTTGCCCATCCCATTTGCTGCCGATGCCCAAGATGTTTGCGGCTTGCGCAGGGTATTGGTCAGCTTGCCTTTGGCGAAAGGTCTCAGAACAGATCTGCCCCTTTGCACCGTAGATATACCCGCAGCCTACCTTGCTTCGTACAAAGGCAGCAATGCTCACTGGCTCTCACTTCCCGGCACGGCACCGTAGCGCGAAAGCAGCGCCGCCACGGTCGCATCCTCCATCAGCTTGTTTTGCTGGCCTTGGTTGAGGGCCTCAAGTATGGTGGTCAATGCGGCTTGCGTGGCGCTGTACACGGCTTGCGCTGCCTTGTAATACATACTCATACCGACACCCCCAGCAGGGCGAGAGCTTCCTTCATGTCGGTAAGCTGCTCCTCTTCGTAGGCTCGCTGCATATCCGCAAGGACGGCGTGTTCCATCCAAGGGGCGATCATAATCCCGTGGAAAGTTTCGCCATCCTGCCGGGTCCATGTGCATCCGGCGGGAATGTACCGAT
Organism: Candidatus Limiplasma sp.; assembly: GCA_045538465.1. Classification (GTDB taxonomy): domain Bacteria; phylum Bacillota; class Clostridia; order Christensenellales; family Aristaeellaceae; genus Limiplasma. The sequence goes on from JAZSRK010000006.1 coordinate 5,145, forward strand.
GCCCTTCCAGAAAGCCGATGCACTTGCCGTCGAAGAAGGAATCCTCTGCCAGCTGCATGGTTCCGTCATTCTCGGCGTGGCATTTAAAGTCGTTATCTACATAAAAGGTCATGTATGCACCTCCGTTATTCCAGTATGATGCTGGTCAATACCGCCTTGCTGGCTGCGCTGAGACCAACGCCCACATAATAGCTCCCCACCAAGTCGGATACATCCATGCTCAGATCGGTGGCGTTCACCTCATCCATGCGGGTGGAACAGATGGCGGTTTCGGAGTAATAGTCGCCGAAATTGGTCCAGACCCCGATCATACAGTTCAGCGGTGCTGTAGCGCCGCGGGTGAAGGAGCCGTAGAAGGTGATGGTGTTCACATCGGTCAGGTCGATCAGGTCTGTGGTGTGGAAAACGCCCGATTTACCGGTGATTTGCGAAGCGGTGATGGACGTACTGCCCCGGGTGATGGTGGGGGCACCGGCACTGGCGGTGGAACCTTTGATGGATTGCACGGCGGTGGTTTTCCAGCCGCCGGTGATCAGCGGCCATTCATTGCCTTCTGCGTACAGCTGACCCCGCCATAGTTCGTGCCAAGTGCTGCCGTCGTTGGTCAGTTGTGCAGGTACATAGGTATAGCGGAGCCTCGTTCCATCCATGGTTTCGATATACTTCTTCATATAAGCAGCTTTCATAGGGATGAAGAGCTTCTGTGTTTCCTGCTGAATGCTTATATTTGCCACGCTTCTTGTACCGATCTCGATCCAGAGCGAACCCAGTGCCCGCTCGTCTGCATCGTTGGGAGTGCTTTCCCCCACGACCCACTCAGGGATGGGAATGTCAGTATCGATCCAGATGGTGTTTGGCGCTGGTGCAGCGGGCTGTACCGTACCGCTGACGATGCGGAAAGGAAAGGTGTCACTGCCCACGGAGATCTCTGCGATCTCCGCCGCCATCTGGTCAAGGGTCAAGGTTTCTGTAGCGCCGGTCTTGTGCCGGATGGCATCGGCGATGGCGGTCATTTTGCTGTGTAGGCTCATTACCATGCACCTCCCAGAATGGCTTCATCCACATAGTTTTTGATGGCGGCGATGTCCGCGGCTGTCCAATAGTCCGTGCCGCGTACAGGGTGATAGCCGGGTGCACCGTCAGCACCGGCAGGGCCTTGAGGGCCTGCGATGCTGACGGCGGTCACAGGCGGCATATCCGGCTTGCTGGCGACCCAAGTCAACAGACCGTCAGCATTTACAGCAGGGGTATAGTAACCGCCACTTTCCCCCGGGGCGCCATCGGCTCCGCAGGGAATGCCCAAGTTCAGCACGGCTTCGGCTTCGGTGCCGGTATTGGTCACAGTGGCGCTGGTACCAGCGGGAAGGGTGGTCACGCTGCCAAAGCGGATGGTGGCGGCTATGCCGTCCTTGCCGTCGGCACCGTCCTTGCCGTTGGCCGCGCCGATGTTCTCCCAAGCGCTGCCGTTATATACGTACATATTGCCGCTGATCAAATAAGTGTCACCGGGTACGCTTGCTTGTGGCAGAGCATTGGTATCCGGAAGGCTGCCCAGCACTCGCAGGGAAGCACCTACGGCCTTTGCGCCGGTATCGGTATAGGCACCTTGCGCTGCAGACCAGACCAGCCAAGTACCGCCGTCGCTGACCATGGGCGGATGGTCGGCGACATCCCTTGCATCGGCAATGGCTTCTCTGGCTTCCTCCAGCAGAGAGGCAAAGGCTTCGGCGGGTTCTTCGCCGCCTTCTCCGGCTTCTAATGATGGGCGTACCGTAAAGGGAAGCAAGCAGGAGTGGATGAGACCGCCGTGCTGGTACATACGCAGCTGCAAAACGCCGTTGCCATGGGTTTGCGCCACAAAGCCGGGCAAAAGCAAGGTGATCAGGTTATCCTCGGCGGGTCGGGCTTCGATGGGTCTGCTGTTGATGCCGTCCTTGCGGCAAATAACAGAAAAATCTGCATCGGTCAGGTCGCAGGGCACGCCCGGTGCTTCAAACAGCGCAAGGCACAGCTGCCGGCTGTTATAGTCCCCCTGCTGGAGCACGATAGGCTCCGGCAGGGAGGCGGTGGAAAAGAGAATGGAACGGATGGTCTGTATGGGCATAACGGCCTCCTTTCATCAGGCGTTGGCAGGGTTCAATGGCATTGGGGAGCTGCCCCCGGCTCCTTAAGGTCGTGCCATGGCGGCTCAAGCTTTTCGCTGCAGGGGGCTCAGTACACCGCCGGTACGGTTTGCGTTGTTTCGCAGATAGTCCAGCAAGCTATCGCGGGTCTGGGCAACACCTGCCAAGAGCTGGGGCAAAAGAGCAGGAGCGGCGGTTTCGGTTTTCTTGCTGGAAGAGCTGCTTTTGCCACCGCTACCGCTGCTATTCAGCTTGGATAGTGCCAGCTGATAGTCCCGCTCCTCCTGCGCTTTGGTGGACCAATATTTGCGGTCGCTTTCCCATGCATCGGTATCTTGCATGAAGCGCTGGTATTCCCGGTCGCTCATGTCGGCCAGCTTATCGGAGTAGTATTTCAGCTCGTCCTGCCAATCGCTTACCGTATCGCGATGGCGGCCGTAATCGGTCTGGTCGGCGCTTTGCAGCATGCCAAGGTTGGTACGCAGGGTGTCGCCTTCGTCCTGATACATCCGATAGGCGGCTTCCTGCAACTGCGGAATGATGTTGTTCATCTCTTCCAGATAGCGCTGGTAGCCCTGTTGCCCGGCCTGTGCAGCATAGCTGTTGCCGTAGCCGCCGGTAAGGGCGGCCGATTGCGCCATAGCATCCCGCATGGCAAGCTGCCCCTTGCGTTGGTACTGGTCGGCATACTGGCGGTACAGCGGGTCGGCCGCAGGGTCGTAGGTAAAGGCTTTTCTGCCCATGATGTCGTCGATCATCTGCTGAATGCGCTGGTCGTACCGGCTCTGGTAGGCATCGGGCTTTTGCTGCTCCACCTGCACCACGGCGCTGGCAGCATCCTTGATGGCTTGGCTTTGCTGGTAGACCGGGCGACCCAACTCGTAATTGTCGGCGGTGGTGGGCTGGGTATAGAAGCTCTGGGTAATGGCGGCTGGGTCTACCACCGGCAAAGAGGTGCGCTCCGCATATGGGTCGAGCAGTTTCTTTTGTTGGTTTTGCATGGTCGTATCGCTCCTTTCGCATAGGGTATGGCGTGGGTCAGATGAATCGGGTGCCTGTGTAGTAACGGATCTCTCGCTTTTGCCAACCGCCGCTGGTGTATTCGTAAACATTGGCGGGCTGCCATCCGGTGCCGTCGTGGTAGCGAGCCACCCATCCCTCGCTGGTAAGGGCGGTCACAGTAAGCGAAAGCAGATCGGCGATACCGCTGGGGATCATCTCTGCATCACAGCCGACCGAAAAGAGGGAAAGAGCGGTCTTGCCCTGAAAAAACGAGGTAAACGAGCCGGAAGTGGGTGGGTGAAACACGCCCTCAAATTGGATGAGGCGCCGCCACTCAGGCCACGAGGGATCCACCGTTATGGAAGCAGCACTGGTGGTGGGGGAGGTGAGCAAGGCGCTGCCGTTAGAGAGGGAAACATAGCTGCTGGCACCGGCAGCAGCATTGGCATGGGCACGAATGACCATGTGGTAGCCTGCACCGATGATCTCCACCCCGGCGGGAGGGGCGCTGCCGGTAAGGGTAATGGCAGGGCTTGTCCAAAGATCTACATCGCCGGTAAAGGTATAGGGGTATGTTGCCATGGCTCGCCTCCCTCAGGCTGCGCAGCGGGATACCATACGTATCTGATAGCCGCCGTCTGCCTTGTTGTTGAGTACGTTGTTGCTGCTGCTGGTAAGGGTGAATGAGATGGCGGAAGTATCCGCCAGCCATGTGCTGTATGGGGCGGTGATCACCACGGTGCGGTGGTCGTACTTGCTGCCGCTTACCGTGCCAGAAAAACTGTGCCCGTTTACCGTAATGGTGACGGTGGCTCCGTTTACGGTATCGCCCAGAAAAACGGGTATGGAAAACTCGTAGGTGATCTGGTTGCCAACGCGTGCGGCAGGAGCCCCTGTCAGAACGCCGGTCACCGGATAGGATCGAAGCCCTTGTCGGCTTCCCTGCGTGTAAGACCATGTGTGGGTGGTCTGGCTGACGGAGGGGGTCTCGTTGTCGCTGGGCTTGATCCACACCATGCCACGGCGCTTTTGGCTGGGTTCGGTGGTGCCGATGTAGATATCCAGCGGGGTAAGCACAGGATAGCCGTTGTTGTACAGACTGCCGTTGATCTGTGCGCCGCTGGCGCTCAGGTTGCCGGAGCCATCCAAGGTAAAGTTGCCGCTATCCACGGTAAACACGCCGCCGGTTTTGATGTTGACGCCATTGGCGGTGATGCTTACATTGGTGGTCTGCACCTGCCCCACAGCGTCTTCGCCGCTTACGATGGCAGTGATGCGGTCGGCGGTCTGCAAAAGCTGCGACCATAGCTCCAACACAGCGCCGGTCTGAGGGTCGGTGTAGGAGGCATCGGCTTTGCTTTCCAGCTTCTTGGCGGTCTGCTGCACATAGGTTTGAAAATGTTCCATACTTACGGTTTTGGAAAGCGCCGCCAGCCCGTCGCTCAGACCGGTAATGGTCTGCTGCAATTCGCCGGAAAGGTTCTCGGTATCCAAGTTTTCCAGCATATGGCGCAGGTGTTTGTCCAGCTGGATCATGTACTCATAGAGGGCTTGCAGCTTTTGCTTGAGGCCGATATCCCGGGCTTGCAGGTCGGGCAGGCGAATGTTAGCGAGCGCAGCCGTATACGTCACTTCCTTTCTTGATGCGCATGGTCATGCTGTAGAGCCGAAAATCGCCTCTGCCGTACAGCCGCAGGCGTACCGTGCGGGCTCTTTCGGGAATGATGGGGATGACCATGCTCTGGCATACATCCGGGGTGTGGGTGTAGATCTGCCGCCATTCGCCCTTGCCGTTGTACTGGATGGCCACATTCAGCGAAGAATGGGCTTCACATTCCGCCCGCAGCTGAATGGCGCTTACATATTGGTTGGCTTGGGTCTCAAAGCCGATGTCGCCGGTTTGCAGCATCCATTCCACATCGTCCTCATCCCGGGCATCGCTGTCGTCGTAAAGCGGGTTGCCGGTCAGGCTCCACAGTACGCCATCGGCATCCAGCATATACAGGTCGTGCTCAAGGGTGGCAAACCAAAGGGCGTAGGTGTTGTCTTCGCGGATCCACACATCGGTCTTGGCATTGTACACATACAGGTGGCGGCCTCCCCGGCTGTCGGTGGCTGATAGGTAGTAGCAGGAATCCAGCACCCCTGCTGCCCCGGCGCTGTAGCGCAGCGTGCCCAGCGGCTTGGATATGCCTGTAGGCAATGCACTGTTGAACAGGCACACATCCTCAGTGGAAAGGTACAGGAGCGTTTCGTTCAGGCGGCACAAGCTGTTTTCGCTGCCAGCAGCTACGCCCCGGCAATTGGTGGTATCCAGCTGATAATTGGCTGGGCGTGTGCCCATGATCTGGTGGATGGCATTCTCCTTAAAAAACAGGATCATGCCCATGTGGGAGGCTGCGCCGGTAAATGCGCCGGTGCTGCCGACCGTTACCGCATAGCTGTCTGTGCTGAGACCCATGAACTGGTTCCAGTTTTTTGGGTCGCCCAATGCGCTGGCGTAGATCTCGTGCTTTTCAGAATTACAGCCCCAGATGCGGTTATCGTGCTCGGCGAGAAAATCCAGATCCGGTACTTCCCGGCGCACGGTGATGCTTTCTGTTTGGCAAAGCGGCTGGGGGAGCAGTGCGGCGATCACGATAAAGTCCTCCTGCGCAGCTACCAGATAGAAGACGCCGTTCAGCGCTTCGTCTGCAAAGCCGGATAGCGTTACGCCATCGTGCTGCTGAAAGGCTTTGCCGATGCCGGGGGCTTGGATGCGGGTATAGACCGTGGGAATGGTCATCCACATACCGGTGGAAGCGGCGTATTGGCGCAGCACAGCAGGGGATACGCCTGTATCCAACCAAAGAGCGGCGTTTTCGGGGTTTTCGGGCTCTGTATCGCTGGTGATGTATTCGCTGTAGGCAGTACCATCGCTGCGGCACAGGGCAGCCTGCACTTCGCCGGTGGATGCATAGGCGGCCTCCAGAGTGCCAAACTCGTCGGTGCGGGTGTTGTAGTACACCTTGTCCGGCCAAATGAGCACATAAGCGCCCATGCGCACAAATTGCTTCGGGCTGTTGGCGACTGTACCCTTTACCTGCCCGTCGTAGTAAAAAGAGTCCCCGTCCACCCAGCACAGTTTTTCATGTGCGAACAGGCCGTTGGGACTCAGTAACGTGCGCAGCCTTCTGCGCTTTGGGCGGCTGCTCATTACCGGCAGCAGCTCGCCGCACATGTTGCGCATGGCGTAAAACTCGTTGCTTTTAATGCGCAGGTTGTGGTTAAGGCCGCTAAAGGCGGTAACGCCCACCGTTTTGGTCTTGGCTGTTTCCAAAGCGGGAAAGCGGATGGTCACATGGATCAACTCCTTTCTTTGGTGGTGCGGGGCAGACCGAAGGGGATGGTCTGCCCCGCCCATGGTGGTTTTGAACGTTTCAGCCAGTTCGCTGCGTCGGGAGCCGTTCTTTCATCGGTTGCCGCTCTGCACGCAAGCTTGCTGGAAAAACGTTCACAGGATCAAATCGTGCCTGGCAGGCTGCGCCATGCGTCGTAAAGCCGTGGTTTCTATGTTGATTGCCGCTTTGTACGCTGGCAGCAGCCCTAAGCACGCTGGGCAAGAAGCGTTCTATCAGGCTACACCTGTTATGTACAGCTTGTCTTTTCGTCCTTTGCGCAGGTGTGCATCCACAAAGGTCTGGTACTGGGTACGAAACATCAGCATACCGTTGTTGAAGCTGTCGTATTCGCCGTTGTGAAAATCGATCATCATGCCCAGATATTTGAGGTATACATCCTCGTGGGGAAACCCAATGAGCAGCGGGCAGGATGCTTTGGCAGGGTCGTAGGGCAAAGCGGGCATCGGTGCGCCGGATGTTAACAAGATCTCCTGCCAAACTTTGCCGTCCAGCTCGCTTAGCCAGCGCACCAGCATAGCGTCATCGTAATGGTTGGGCTTCAGGTGCCGGATGGATGCAAGAGCGTCGGCAATGGTCATTTCGGTAAGCCTCCTCCTTTCGTCAGCCTGCGGGCTTTATCTGGTCAAGGCGACCCGTCAGCTCCGACAGCCGCAGCAAGGTCTGCTGGTCGGCATCCAAGCTTTCCTCCAGTGCCTTGGCGGCGTAGTAGGGGATCTCCACCTCCACGCCTCGGCGAATGGTGGCAAAATAGTCGTTTACCCGCAGGGTAAGCGGTTCGGTCTCGTTGTTGGGCCCCTTGAGCACCCGCACCCGTACACGGCGCTTGGGGTCGCCGCCCTGCTGGGCAGCACCGGTCTGGGCACTGCGGGAAAGCTTGCTCAGCTGCTGTTCCTTGGCAGCCAAAGCCTTTTCCTGGCGTTCGGCTTCCTTGCGCATGCGGGCGATCTCTGCTTCCTTGGCGGCCAGCAGGGCTTTCAGATCCTCCTGAGCAGCGGGGGTATTGTTGTTTTCCAAAGTAGCCATGTGTTCCTCCTTTGCTGCGAGGGATGGGCGGAGCTACGCCCCGCCCTCCCGGCGCTTGGTTCATTCAGGCGTCGTAAGACCGCCGGATATCAGTTGCTTTCCGCTACAGCGCCCATGCTTTCGGTGCTGTGCTCAATGCGGATCATGTACTCCTCCACCTTGCGCACGGCTGCCTTGGTCATCTTCCAGCCGATGGTGCTGCGCTGGTTGAGGGGGTCGGCAGTACCGGCACTGCCCTTGGGTTTGTAGATGTGCTCCAGACCCAGCCCCTGAATGCTGGTGGTGGCGTATGCCTTGCGCGCCAAAAGCATGGTGCAGTAGATGGCAGAACCATCAGCGCCTGCACCGTAGCCGCAAACCAGAGAACCGGCAGGTGCATTGGCGACGGCTTCTTTGGTTACCAGCTTAGCGGTGCCGGGCGCACCAGCAACAGCACCGGTCACCTGCGCTTCCTGACCGTTTACGTAGATCTTGACCGTTTCACCGGCAGCGATGCGGTCGGTCAATTCCTGCGCCTGCGCAGCGGTCACGGTCATATCCAGCAGGATATCGTTGGAACCGTTGAGAGCCGTGTGCAGGGGAACGCGGCTAACGCCCTCAAAGATGGCGGAGGGACCGATGATCTTAGCTTCGGTGCTTTCCACATAGCGCACACCGTGCAGGCGGCCGATCTCACCGGCCTTGATCTCCTCCACGCTAGCGTACTTGTGTGCCTCGATCCATTCAGGGTCGCCGGTCACATCGCAGCTGGTATCGGGGTGGATGATGGCCACATAGCCGCCATCGTAGGGCTTGGCGTTTACACGCTTGAGGCAGTTGACAGCCTTGCGCATCACCTTGGGGGTAAGGCGGCAGGCCTTGGTCACCTCAGAGCGCAGGAGCACTTCGGTCTCGCTGCCATCCTCGCCGATGGCGGGGGCAAACAGCTTGTTGGTACCGGCGCAGACCACATCACGGGTGATGGTATCGCCGGTGCGGCCGGCCTGAGAGCCCAGTACCTCGGTAAACTCAACGCCCATGTTGTCGATGGTGGCGGTCTCCAGCACATCGCTGAAGCGGATAAAGTCGCCAAACTGGTGTACATCCACCGTTACGGAGCTAACGCCGGTCTTGCTGCCGTCGGGGGTAACGCCTTCGGTAAGGGGCGTGAGCGCTTTCTTCAGGGGCGCGATCTTGCGCAGCTCCATGGTTTTGCCGCTGTGAGCGGGAATGGGCACCTGGTCGGCAAAACGGTCGTACACCAGTTCGGGTTCGGCAGTCTTGATAAGGGTCTTGTGGTAGAAGGTCTTCATCTCCGGCGACATATCCCCGGTGGTGAGGGGTGCGGGGGATTCGTCAGCAAAGTGCTGCAGATCAAGGGGATAAAACTTCTGCTGGTACATCATTTCCATGGATCAGTCTCCTCCATTCGTTTTTTGCTTCGCCCGGCGGGACGACCGCCCGGCCTCTGTGCATAGCGAGCCGAAAGGAAGATGCCTCTTGGCTCATAACGGTATTTTTTCGCCAGCCCGTACCCTGCGCAGCACGTCGTCCATGTCTGCATCGTTCCATTGGGAGGGGTCTGGCTTGCCCAGCCTTGCGGCGGTGCTGTTGGGCCCTGCCGCCGCTTCGGCCGGGCGGGCGCCGTTGGCACGGATGCTGTCCAGCGTGCGGCGCTGGGTATTTTCCACCGCATAGCGGATGGCTCCGCTCAGCAATTCGTCCTTGTGGACTACCTCGTAGGCGGTTTGCATATCCACACCGTTCATCAACAGCCGTAGGAAGGGTTCGGCGGTTTGCGGGCGGCTTACCTCGGCTTCAAGGTCGAAGCTTGGGTAGAGGGTACGCAGCTGTTCGCCTTCTGCCACCCAACCCGCGTATGTGCGGTGGATGGCTTCCTGCCGTTCCGAGGGCGTTTGCGCCGCTTGGGCTTCCTGTGCGGTGGCGGCAGGCGGCTGGCTGCCTTGGGTAACGGCTTGAAGCAGCCTTGCAGGCAGATCTTCTTGGGCGGGGTCTATGCCATAGCGCTCTGCCAGCGCAGCCACCACCGGCCGGAAAGCTTCCGCTTTGGCTTCCAGTGCTTTGGTTTGCTTAAAGCGGCTATCCAGTATGCGCTGGGTGCGTCGGGCAAAAGCATCTTTGTATTCGCCCTTGATCAGGGCTTCAAAGGCCTTGTCCCGGTCGCCGGGAACACTGTTTTGCGCAGCAGGTCCAGCCGGTGTCTGCAAAGGCGAGTCGGCCGTCTCTCCGGGGGTCTGCGGATCGCCTGCTTGTGTTTCGGCGGTGCAAACACCGGCATCCGCTGCGGCTCCGCTTTGGGAAAATCGTTGCAGTATCAAAGCTTTGATCAGTTCCATTGGTTCCTCCTCATCGTCTGTCCGAAGTGTCGTCATCGTCTGTTCCGAAGCGCCAGCAGGGGTGGTCTGCGTTTCCCATGGTATCAGCCCCATTGCCGAATTTCTCCCCGGACACAAACATTTTTGGGATAATGCTGCGCCAGCGACTGGAAACCCGCCCATACCATCAAAAACATGGCGTGAGCCGCTGGGTGCGGTTCGGCGCAGATGCTCAGCAGCCCATCCTCAGCCTCTGCAGCGGTTTTCAGCTCCTTGAGGCTGGCAAGACTGCACAGCAGCGAATGCCCCAGAATGGAGCAGGCAGCACACACGATATCTTCGCCATGGGGGGCAAAATGGGCGTGGCCTGTGATGGTCAGGCTCAGAGCGTTTTTGGTGTGCGAAAAGGATGCATGCACCATAGGCTCACCTCCCTTCCAAAGCGGGTGCTTGCAACAGGATCTGTCTGAGCATGGGCGCGTATTTGCTTTGCCCCGACAGCCTGTCCAACTCCTCGGCCATAGCCATGGAGAGCTGCTCCAATTGCTGGTTATGCTGGCGCAAGCCAACACTTTGGCTGATCCTTGCACGCACCCGGTCGATGCCCTCAAAATCCATCATGTCCAGCGCCAGAAGCGCCTGCTCTGCCATCTGGGGCGCAAAGAAACCCATCTGGTACAACACCTGCGCCCGCTCGTTTTGCAAAATGCTGGAATAGGGGTCGTTGTGGCGGGCGATCACCCGGATATCGAATACCGGCGTGCGGGAGCTGGTCATAAAGCCGTCGCTGGTCAGCTTGGAAGCGATCTGCCGTCCGCTGAAGGTGGCAAAGGCCGTTTCGCCCTGAGCGCCGGAGATGCGGAAGGTGCGGGGCGCATCGTAGAATTGGCGCATCAGGTCGATGCATAGATAGCCCACCTGCGCAAAGGCGCGGTAAGCAGAGGCGATCATATCCCGGCTCAGCTTGCTGCCGCTTTCCCGCAGCATCTGAATGGCAGAAAAGGCGGTAACGCCGCCGGCTGTCGCCCCCTGAGAGAAATCCCGGTTGCCGCTCACCTCCTTCAGTTCGTCGATCTTGGCTTGCCGCATGGCGATCGCATAGGGGTTTAGCTGAGGCACCTGCACTTGCAGGATGCTCTCCTGAGGGTTACCGCTGCCTGCGAAATGCACAAAGTCGTTGCTGACATCGGCGTACTCTTCCTCGTTGATCATGCCGTCGCCCTTGATGAACCAACGGGGTCTTGCCCCGATGATGGTGTTTTTCAAAAGCGCCTGATCCAGCCGGTCGATGTACACCTGCGGGCTTTTGCATACATCAATAAAGCCAAACCCCACCGGGGAGTCGGGAATGGGAAAGAGGGTATCCAATACAAAGGGATACTGGCCGTGGTGGTAGTAGCCGTTTTGAAAGGCTGGCTCCCGCTCTGAGCAGAACAGCACGCACCCGGAGCAGATCTTGCAAAGATGCAGCACCATGCGCCCGTTCTGCCAGCGCTTGTAGTACCAGTCCACCATCAGCATTTTGCCGGAGCGGTCGATGCTTTCATCCCGCACGTATTCGGCCATTGCCACCGGCGATGCGGGAGAAGCGGAAGCCTCGGCCAGCTGGGGATATTGCGCCTTGAGCAGATCGCCATCGTGCAGGCTGATATAGAACAGATTGCGGCTGTCCTGCAGATCGCTGATGCCAGGCTCCCAGAAAAGATTGAGCAGATCGAGACTGCGAATGGTAATATCGCCAAGCCCGCCCTGCTTGGCAGGGTCCCAGAAAACACCGGTCACACCGGTGCCGCTGCGCAGCTTGTACCACCACATATCGGAATACACCTGCTCATAATCGTTCTGCTCCAGCACGACAGGCAACACGTCGCTGAGCACGGCTGCGTCGTGCTTGTCGCCTTCCTCCCGGGGCAATACCGTTAGGCCGGGCAAGCTGTCCATGGCATCGGCGTGCTTATTGGCCAGACTGTTGAACAGCCAGCCGCTTACAGGCTCCGGGTCGCCGGGGTTGCGGCTGCGGCCGGATACATCCCAGTGCCGCTGACGAAACCACAGCTCGTTGTCGATGATGCGCTTTTCGAGGGCTTGTTTGCCTTGCTTGTATTGACTGAGCAGCGTTTCGGCTTGCCGCACCAGCGCGGCATCATCCGGCAGGGGAGAGGATGCTTCCTCTATACGGGGCTTTTGCTTACTGTTGCGGTGGGGCGTGGGTGCGGGTTTGCGAATGGCAGCCTGCGATGCTGCGCCAATGCGTTTCGTATTTTGTTCCATAGTCGTTCCTCCTGTGTTTCGGTCGCGGGTCGAAGGGGTCGTGGGTTACAGGGTGCCGGTTCCGTCCATCCCGTCGTACACCATCAGGCTGCGCCGGGGCGGGGCGTGCCATTGCCGCCAGTCCACATCCAATGGGTCGTAGGGCTTGGCTTGCTCTGGGGCAGGGGTGGGCGGTGTGATGGGGTTGAGCATGCACATATAGCGGATCTCGTCGGCGGCATGATCTTCGCCGGTGGAGTCCAGATCCTCCGGTGTGCGCTTGTCGTATACCAACAGCGGCAACGTGCGGATGGCGGCCTTGCAGGTGGAGAAGAAGTACATCATGGGGATGCCGTTTTCATCGAAACGCAGCCGATAGTGCACCTGCATCCAACCGGGGATGCGCTTGTTGTCGCCGGGGGAGAAGTACACGCCGTGCTTGGCAGCTACTGCTGCTGTGCTTACGCCGCCAGCCTCAGCCCAGATAGATGGGTCGGCTACGCCTTCGATGCGGTGCCCTGCCAGCCACGGGTGTTCCCGTTCGATCTGCGCAATGCGCCGGAATTGCTCATCGGTGGTCCACTTGATGCCTTCATTGGGGGTGGCGGTCGAACCGTACAGCTCCAACAGCCGATACAGCCGCCCCTCGTGATCCACCGCCCACCATGCGCAGCTGAAGGGCTTGGAATAGCCCCAATCGTAACTGCGCAGCCGCTTCCAGCTGGCGGGAGGGTCAAAGGGCTCGATCACATGGGTATAGGTGCGCTCCGGGTTGGGTGCATCGCGGAATTCTTCAAAGAACTGTCCATCAAAAATGCTCCAATCCCCTTCCAGCCAAGCTTTGCGCAGCTTGGGCGGCAATGCCTCCAGCTGGGCTTTGTATTCCGGCTGCATACGCATCAGGGCGTGGTTATCCGTCACCAGCGACTGGATGAATACATAATCATTTGGGTTTTCACCGGCTCTATATTTGCGGTCGATAAACAGCCGCCGAACCCAGCCGTGCCCCACGCCGCCCGGGTTGCAGGTAAGGTAGAGCCGCCGGGGATAGCCGGTGGTGGAGCGCAGGCACGCCGTCAGCTTGAGAAAGACGTTCTCCTCGTGCTGGGTGGCTTCATCCAGAAAGATGATCTCGTATTCGATGCCCTGCCGGTGATCCAGATCGTTCTCGCAGCCGCAGTACATCATCTGAATAATGCTGCCGTTGGTAAAGGTGAATACATTCTCGGTTTTGTTGTACACCGCCACCGCTGGGGGCAGCATACCAAGCAGTGGGCGCACATGGTTGTCCCGCAACTCTTGAATGGTTTTGCGCATGATCATAATGCGTATGCCGGGGTAGCGCAGTGCCAGCTTGAGCGCTTTTACACGCACAGCCCAGCTTTTGCCCCCGCCTCGTGCGCCGCCAAAGCAGACGTACTTAGCCCGGGCCCTTAGAAATTGCCGCTGCTTTGGGCTGGGGGCCGGCAGACGGATCACCGTGGTCATGGTTTGCCTCCTTTTGGTGTGGGTGTCATTCGTCGTCCGCCTCCTCGTCGGTATCGAAAACCACTTGCACGGTCTGGTCCGTGGTCGCCTCGGCCGGCTTGTCCCGCCAGATGGAGGGCAGGCGGTTTTTCAGCCAGTAGATCTGCGCAGAGATGTCGGGCAGGACGGTTTTGGTGGTGCGCTTGGAAGGCGCCAGCACCGTTTCCCCGGTGACCGGGTCGGTTTTGGATGCGTAGGTGTACTCGTCGTATTGAAAACCGACCGCACGCCTCAAAAGAGCATTCTGCACCAGCAGATCCATGGCTTCATCCGTAGGTGTTTCCAACGGGGCGTTTAGGTCGCAGATGCCGGGAAAGGCGATAGGGGAGACGGACGCAGTGGTCTGCTGGGGGAGGGTGTTTGGTTCGGCGGCTGGTTTGGCTGTTGGCACAGGACTTGCAGCTTCATCTTGGATAGAGCTGGCAGCCTGTGGCGTTTCGCCCTTTGCTGGTGATGGCTTCTGCATGGCTGCAGCCAGTGCTGGATATTTCCGCTGCCAGCGGAGCAAAGTGGTGGGCGCTATGCCTATACGGCTTGCGATCTCTTGTGTGGAAAGATTTTGCTGCTGCCATTGCCGCAGCTTTGCAAGCCCTTCCTCCATAAGCCAGTCAGCCGATTTGCTCGTTGCCATCCTAGGTCACCTCCCTTCATGGGTACGGGCGATGCGGCAGCTGGCGGGTCTGTGCTGCCAAGACTGCGGCTTCCTGCTTGGCTGACTGCTGCTCCAACTTGCGGTTCACCCCCATGGCAATGTGGCAGCGGTTGTAGGAAAACGTGTTGCATAATGCTTCCAGCCATTTGTCCCGCTGGGCTCTTGTGCGAAAGAGCATACAGGTCTCTGCACCCGGGGCGATCCCTTCGCAGATCACCTCCCGCCCATTGGGACTGAAGCGATGGTAAAAAGGACAGACCACATTGGCCTGTGCAGCGTCATTGGGCAATAAAGCCACCTCCTGTTTCTTTGCTTTGTTCGTGTTTGATCGCTCAGCCTGCGGCACGCAGCGCATCCAGTGCTTCGGCTTTGCGAAGGTCGGCATAGGTGCGGGCGGCATCCAGCCAGAGGTCGTGGTCGTGCGCCCGAAAAAGTTCATATACCCGCCCAAGGATGTTTGCCTCGGCTGGGGCATACTGCGCTGGGGTCAGCAGCCATGTAACGAAGGGTCTCAACCGCTGAGGGTCTGTAAGAAACCGGTTCAGCTTTTCCTCAGACATGGTGCTTACGGCGCAGACAGCGCAGCCGCCGCCCACCAGCGGGTAACTTTCGCAAGCGGCTTCGTCGCTTTGGTAGCGCGGTTCGTACCAAAAACTGTCGGACTGCCGGTACTCATACCACGGGAGGCCGCATCGGGGACAGATGGCGATCGGTGTTTCGCTGTACTCGATAAAGGCTCTCCTCCTTTCTTTCAAAAGTGTAGTTTAGGACACTTTTGGAGCAAAAAAAAGCTCCGTAGGGGATGCGGGTGTCAGCAAGCGAGAGATCCGTTCCATTTCGCCTCTGGTAAAGTCGGATGCGCCGTTTACTTTGCGGTAAAAGGAACTTCTGCTCATGCCCGCACGTTGGCAGAACGCTTTGATGGTATATCCCCTCTTGTGGATCTCTTGGATCAAACGGGTCTGGATCATGGGATCGCCTCCTTCGTAAAGTGTCCTATAGGATACTTGCATTATAACAGAGAAAAACCGCTTGTCAAGGGTAAAAGTGTCTTTTAGGAAATATTTTTTGTAAATTCATCATATTTGGTTGCAAATATGACACTTTTCGGTTATAATGCAGTTGTAAATTCCACAGTGAGGTGTCGGCAATGGAAATGGGAGAGAAGATCAAGATTCTTCGTCAGCAGGCGGGCATGACGCTGGAGGAGGTAGGCAACATCGTAGGCGTGGGCAAGAGCACCGTTCGCAAATGGGAAAGCGGCGAAATTGCCAATATGCGCCGGGATAAGATCGCAAAGCTGGCGGAGGCGCTAAAGACGACGCCGGCATTTCTGATGGGCTGGCAAGAGGACGAGGAGCCTCTGGAGGATGAGCTTTGGACATTGCGGGAAGCGCTGCGGCGCGACCCTGACCGTAGAATTCTTTTTGATGCGGCTGCCAATGTACGCAAAGAGGACATCCTTACTGCCGTCCGTATTTTGGATGCATTGAAGGGTGGCGAAGCTGGTGACACTGATTGAACCCATGGATTATGTAGTACGGTTGGTAGCTCTGCCCACAAGGGTGAGAGCCTTTACCTCTGTGGATGAGGAAGGGCGGGCCAATATCTACATCAATAAGCTGTTGCCGCGTTTAGCGCAGGAACATTCCTTCTGGCACGAGCTGGAGCATATACTGCAAGGCGACTTCTGGTCGCAGCTGGATATCCGGCTGGTGGAATCGGCTTGAGGGAAAACAAAAGAAAAGGGGCTGTCTCAAAACAAGAAGATAATACCAATTCGTCGTAAAAGACTGTCAAAAAAGGCATGGAATGCTGCCGGATGAGCAACGTTCCATGCCTTTACTTTTCTCAAAATTGTATTTTGAGACAGCCCCTTCTCTATTGGCGCATATTATCGTTTTTTTACAAATGCCGTAACGGTAAACGGCGGCAAGGGTAGGGTTTGGTCGGTTCCCTCCTTGGGCGATAAGGGCGTATACGCTCCCTCAAGGGAAAGCTGTACCGGCTGACGATTGCTGTTGAGCAGGAAAAGGTATTCCTCCCCGTTTTCGCCATAGCGTGCAGTGGCGGTCACACCGGCGGGCAGTTCGTCTACCAAAGGCTTTATACCATGCGTTTTTAGCATCGTGCTCAGCACAGCGGTAAGGCAATCGGCCTTGACCCGTGCTTGCAGCGTATAACAAACGCCCTGTCCCAGCCCGTGGCGGGTGAGCACTGGCTGCCCCTGATAGAACCGGTTCTGGTAGGTCGCCAGCACCTCAGCGCCTTTGGGAGTGGTCAGTTGCGCCATTTCCACAATGGGCCATTCCTTGCCCTGCCATAGGAAACTGCTTTGCACTTCCGGCTCAAAGGCATCGATCTCGTCGGTGCGCAGACCGGTCAGAGCCTCCAGCGGCGGTGTGGTGATAAAGCGCAGGTTTTCCTCATCTACATAGCCGCTCAGATAGCTGAGATACACCAGCCCGCCCGCAGCAGCAAAATCGGTGAGGCGCCGGGCAAAGTCACCCCGCAGCAGGTAGGCCATGGGCGCAACGACAGCTTGATAGGGGGTCAGATCGCTCATTTGGTCGATCACATCCACGCCGTAACCGGCGGCACATAGGGCGCTGTGATGGGCGATCAGGGTCTCTTCATACTTTTGCTGGCCGCGATGACCCATCCATGCATAGTCCAAGGCCCAGCGGCTGTGCCAGTCGTACACAAGGGCTACGGTGTTGCGGGTCTGGCTGCCGCAAGCGGGTTTAAGCTGTTCAAGGGCAGCGGATACCTCCGTCACTTCCCGGAAGGCGCGGGTATCGGCGCTGCCATCCGGCGGCAAAACGGAACCGTGGAATTGTTCGCTGCCGCCGCGCCCAGCACGAAACTGGAAGTATTGCACCGAGTCGGAGCCGTGGGCGACTGCTTGTAAACCTTGGTACAGCACGGTTCCCGGAGGAGGCAGCGTGTTGATGCTGCCCCAGTTTACCGCCCCGGGGCAGGATTCCATCATCAGAAACGGCTTCTGGCCGCCCACGCCGCGCATCAGGTCGTGCCGGAAGGAGGTGAGGGCGCTGATGCCCACATCCCGCTCATCTCCCCGCCACTGAGGATAGTTATCCCAGCTGGATACATCCATCTTGCGCCCCAAGGCAAAGTAATCGATGCCGGGGAAGGTGTGCATCAGGTTGGTGGTAATGGGGATATGAGGGGTGTAGCGGCGCAGGGGCTCGCATTCCAGCTCGAAGAAGCGTACCAGATGATCGGAACAAAAGCGCCGCCATGCCAGATTGTGGTTGGGCGATTCCCACTCGCCCAGCATGCTGGGCGTGGTGGGGCTTTTTACTTGCTCAAAACTGGTAAACCGGTGGGACCAGAAGCTGTTCCACCATGCATCATTCAGATTGTCGATGGTGCCGTAGCGCTGGCGCAGCCAAGCTTGAAAAGCCTGCTGGCAGCGCGGGCAATGGCATTCGAAATTGTATTCATTGCTCACATGCCACATATACAGCGCAGGATGGTGAGCATACCGCTGAGCCAGAAGCGTGTTCATCTCCGTTACCTTGCGCTGGTAATCGGGCGAGGAGTAGCAAGCGTTGTGCCGTGCACCAAACTGGTAGGGCTTGCGTTCGTGATCCATGCGAAGCACGGATGGATATTTCTCTGCCAGCCATGCGGGGCGCGCACCGCTCGGTGTCGCCAAGATCGCCTTCATGCCGTTTTCGTGCAGCATGTCCATCACTTCATCCAACCAAACAAAATCGTATACGCCGTCTTCCGGCTCCAAATACGACCATGAAAAGATGCCTACATTCAATTCGTTGATGCCGGCTTCCTTCGCACGCAGCATATCTTCTTTCCAGACGGTGTTTTTGTTCTTTATCCATTGTTCCGGGTTGTAATCCGCGCCGTGAAGAAAGGCTTTGTTCGCCATAGGATTCCCTCGCTTTGTAGTTATGATGGCCGATGCTTTCAAAGTTCTGCACAGGGAACCTCTTTCCCTGCTGTTAGATTTGGTTTTTCGCAAAGCGTTGGCAGAGAAGCTTTTGCGGGCCTTTGTGGTTTTCTTGTATGAAAATCTGTGGAAAAACGGATCTTTAGCACGGAAAACAGTGTGCAGAATATGGAAAGTAACAAGATCGTAATATAAAAAATCAATTGTAAAGAGGAAAAACATGTGGATATCTCCTTTGCCCGCTGCATATGGTAGGGATACGACAGGAGGCAAAGGCATGAAGGATTGGAAAGACCCATTGCTGCGCAGCCGCATGGCTCGTCTGCGCATTTGTGTTTTGCTTGCATTGCTGATCACCGGTATCGGTTTGTTGGCAGGGGTCGGGGAGCCTGAAGCGCAGCAGACCGGCGCGGCCAAAGGCAGCCTTGCTGGCTTTGTCGTGGCGCTGGATCCCGGCCACGGTGGCTACGATGGCGGTGCAAGAGCGCACGATAGCGGCATCTGGGAGAAGGAAACAACGCTTAAGATCGCTTTGGCTGTGGAGGAGGAGCTGGTCAGACGCGGCGCGACAGTGGTGCTCACCCGCCGGGAGGATCGTGCACTGGCGCAGGGCAGCACGGCTACAAAGCAACGCAAACGAGCGGATCTGAAAGCACGGACCGATGCCGCCCGTGCAGCCGGGGCCCAAGTGTTTCTCAGCATCCATTTAAATGAATACCGCTCCCGCAGCGAAAGCGGGCCGCAGGTGTTTTATCAGCGGGGCGGGGAGGATGGACGGCTGCTGGCGGGCGTGCTGCAAACAGCATTGATCGAGGGTCTGCAGCCCAAGAAACAGCGCAAGGCCATGGCTGGGGACTACTTTGTTTTGCGCAGCGCCATTCCCTCGGCGTTGGTAGAATGCGGTTTTTTAAGCAACCCCGAGGAGGAAAAGCTGCTGCTGGATCCTGCGTACCATCGACGCATCGCCGTTTCGCTGGCCAATGGACTGGAGATGTATCGGGAACTGCTGAACCGGCAGGGGAAAAAGCCGTAAAAGGTTGTACTGAAATGCTTTGACAAAGCTTTGAATTTTATGACGAAAATATGACGAAATTTATGTGGAAATCTTTTGATCGTATGTGGAAAACATGTGAAAAACGCAAAGAAAATTTTGAAAAGCGAAAAAATGAGGCGTAGCAACGAAAACATTAAAAAGCATTATAAATCATAGGTTTCAAGTTGCTGTAAAGCGTCAAATAGAAAGTTGATAAGGCTTTGCGGGTTTTCCACATCACCCATGGAAAACCAAGGTACACTTTCTTGAGACTTTGGACAAAATGATCTTTTGGCAGTCGAAAGCGCACTCTTTTCAGGGTGCGTATTTTGATGCTGCGATCCATCCTGTACAGAGGATCGGCATAGCAGCAAAAACTTTTACACAAAAACGCTCATTCACGCTTGAAGTATACGCGTGTCCATGCTATCATCACAATGGGTGAATACTGGGCTTGAGTATTCCCATGAAGCGATAAAGGCGGGCGAAGGATGAAGGATCTGCTTTCAGAGGCCGTTATGACTGTGACGGAGGCGAAAATGAAAAACCCGCTGGCCTTGGCTTATGTGGGCGACACCGTCTGGGATCTGCTGGTGCGCAGACGGCTTTTGCGCTCCAATGCACAGGCGGGCACGCTGCACAAGCGTGCGGTAAGCATGGTAAACGCCGGTGCGCAAGCGCAGGCCTTTGGGCGTATCGAAATGCACCTGACCGAAGCGGAAGCCGATGTGGCTCGCCGCGGCGGCAATGCCCATGCCCATCATGCAGCCCCTAAAAATCAGGATCCGTTGGCATACAGCCGTGCCACGGGTCTGGAAGCGCTGTTCGGCTACCTGTATCTGTCGGGGCAGCTGGAGCGCATTGCAGAGCTGTTCGCATTAACACAAGAAGAATAAAGAGATCGATCCATAAGGAGGGGACAAGCCATGCCGGAGAGAACGCTGCGGGTGCAGTTGGTGCGGCACACCTGCCAGCCACAGGAGCTGGTGGCCTTGGGCGCAAGGCTTTGCTATGCAGGCGGCACGCTGGATTCGTTGGTAGAGCAGATCAGTGCCAAGGATCAGCAGGCTTTTGTAAAAAAAGTAATGGGCATGGGTCACGATAGCGTGCTGGAGCATGCCTCCTTTACCTTTTTGGTGGAAGGTGTCAGCCGTGTGCTTTTGGCGCAGCTTACCCGGCACCGCATCGCCTCCTTCAGCGTGCAGAGCCAGCGGTATGTAAGCTACCAAAGCGGTTTTGGCTACATCGTGCCTCCCGCCATCCGCGCCTTGGGCGATGAGGCGGTGGCAGAGTACGAAGCGCAGATGGCGCAGATGCAGCAATGGTACGAAGGCTGGCAGCAGAAACTTGGCAACGCAGGCGAAAAGAGCAATGAGGATGCCCGCTTCGTATTGCCCGGTGCTTGCGAGACCCGTGTGCTGTTTACTATGAATGTACGCGAACTGCGGCATTTCTTTGCGCTGCGCATGTGCAACCGTGCACAGTGGGAGATCCGCGCTATGGCGCAGCAGATGTTCGAGCAGGCGTATCCCGTGGCTCCCGCATTGTTTGCCGATGCAGGCCCCGCGTGCATCAGCGGCCCCTGCCCGGAGGGCGAACGCACCTGCGGCAAGCTGCAGCAGATGCGTAAGGAGCGGCAGGAATTTTTAGCTGCCGCAGCTGCCTCAGAGCAGTAGATCCCCATCGCTTTTCTATACGTTTCCCTGCCGGTCGGGGCAAAGCCGCTGCCGGCGTTCCCATACCACCCATAGGCAATTGCAGGAAGAAAGACAGGAGTAAGAGAAAATGGCATTTTACGATGAACACAAGAAGGTATCTCATAAGGAAAAGGTAGAGCGCGCCATGATGCGTGGCGGCTTTGATGACGAAGGCAGCCGCTACGGCGGCAAGGCGCCCCGGGGCGACCGCCGTCCCAGCAAGGGCGGCTTCCATGGCGAAGGCCGCTCCTTCGGCGGCGAGCGCAAGTTCGAAGGCGACCGCCGTCCCAGCAAGGGCGGCTTCCACGGCGAAGGCCGTTCCTTCGGCGGCGAGCGCAAGTTCGAAGGCGACCGCCGTCCCAGCAAGGGCGGCTTCCACGGCGAAGGCCGCTCCTTTGGCGGCGAGCGCAAGTTCGAAGGCGACCGCCGCCCCGGCAAGGGCGGCTTCCACGGCGAAGGCCGCTCCTTCGGCGGCGAGCGCAAGTTTGAAAACAAACGCCGCGATCAGGAAGAAAACAGCTACGACCGTTACCGCTATGATGCGCCCGTGGCCTACAGCAACCCCGCAGCCAGCGATGAAAACGAGATCGTACCCAACGAGAACCTGCTTTCCGGCCGCAACCCCATTCGGGAAGCCCTCAAGAGCGGACGTGATATCGAAAAGCTGTTGGTGGCCCGCGGCGAATTGAGCGGCTCTGCCCGTGAGATCGTGCAGCTGGCCAAGGAACGCCGCATCCCCGTACAGGAGGTGGATCGCGTCCGTCTGGATGCCATCACCCACAACCATCAGGGCATGCTGGCCTTTGCGTCCGCTTACCAGTATTCCACCGTGGAAGCCATGCTGGAGCTGGCTAAGGAGCGGGGCGAGGAACCCTTCCTCGTGCTTTTGGACGGCATTACCGACCCCCACAACTTGGGTGCCATCATCCGTACCGCTGAGTGCGCCGGTGCCCATGGCGTTATCGTGCAGGAGCGCCGTGCAGTCGGGCTCACCCCCGCCGCCGTTAAGGCCAGCGCCGGTGCGGTGGAGCACCTGCCCGTCGCCCGTGTGAGCAACTTGGGCAATACCATTATTGAATTGCAAAATCAAAATATCTGGGTGTATGCCGCCGACATGGAGGGCGAAAACTATGCCGAAGCCGATCTGTCCGGTGCACTGGCGCTGGTCATTGGTGCAGAAGGCGAGGGCGTAGGCCGCCGGGTGCTCAGCTTGTGCGACAAGACCCTGTCTCTGCCCATGCGCGGCAAGCTGGATAGCCTCAATGCCAGCGTAGCGGCGGGCGTATTGCTCTACGCCGCCATGCGTGCCCGCTAAGCAGCATGAAACCCCTTCTCTATGTGGATGGCTACAACATAATCGGTGCATGGCCTGAAGCAACCAGAGAAAACTGGACGCTGGACGAGTGCCGGGATCGGCTGATCCTTCTTTTGGAGGATTATGCCGGTTATACCGGTCAGGAGGTGTGGGTGGTCTTTGATGGCTACCGCACGGAGCGCCCCCTTCGCACGGTGGAGCCTCACCGCGAGCTGACCGTGGTCTACACCCGCCACGGCGAAACAGCGGATCATTTCATCGAGCGGATGTGCCAGCTGCTGCCCAAGTACCGGGAGGCTCGGGTGGCTACCAGCGACAGCATCGAACAGACCCTCATACTCGGTCGGGGCGCTACCCGGCTAAGTGCAAGAGAATTTTGGCGGGAGCTTCGTCAGGAACGCAGCCACGGGCGGGGCAAGTTTCTCGCCCATGGTGAACCCTCCGCAACCACCAAAAGCGGAGGAACGCTGCGCAGCGCCCTTAGCGAGGAGCAGTTCCGCTTGCTGGACGAACTGCGCCGCCAAAAGTGATAGAAACAAGTACAGCCCCATCAAATAAGGCAGGTGAAACCACAATGGCTTATCTGGAACACGATCATCTCTCCGGAGAGGACGACCGCCTCTCTATGGAGGGCGAAGATGAAATGGAACTTTTCCTCCCCGAGGAGGCAGAACCCCTGCCTCAGGAGAACGAAGACGAGGAATGGTCGGGCTTTGGGCGCTTTGCTGCCCAAACGGACGAGCAGGTGGTCGCGCAGGCGCAGCAGGGCGATTCGGCGGCTGTGGAATATTTGCTGGGCAAGTACAAAAATTTCGTGCGTTCCAAGGCGCGCAGCTATTTCCTCATCGGTGCCGACCATGAGGATATCGTGCAGGAAGGCATGATCGGCCTTTTCAAAGCAGTGCGCGATTATCAGTCCGAGCGGCTGAGCAGTTTCCGTGCCTTTGCGGAGTTGTGCATCACCCGCCAGATCATCACCGCCATCAAAACCGCTACCCGCCAGAAACATGTGCCCCTTAACAGTTATGTTTCCTTAAATAAGCCCATCTACGACGAGGAAAGCGACCGCACCCTGATGGATGTGATCGTGGAATGCCACGCGCAAAACCCGGAGGAGCTCATCATCGGCCGGGAGGAGATCCTCACCCTGCGGGATAAGGTGGATCAGGTGCTCAGCGGTTTGGAGCAGGATGTGCTCAATGCCTATCTGGATGGCAAGAGCTATCAGGAAATTGCGGATATGCTGGGCCGCCATGTAAAGAGCATCGATAATGCATTGCAGCGTGTAAAGCGTAAACTGGAAAAATCGTTGGCTGAAAGCAAGGCACAGGAGGAAGACTGATGCCTGCAGAGATTTATGAGATCGTCGCTTTGGCGGCAAGATTTTGGTTTTTGTTCTTGATGGCGCTGATCGTTTGGCGCAGCTATCGCTGGTATGCCAAGGAGCGCCGCCAACGGAAAAAACGCCTGCGGATATTGCCGGATGCAGGCTTTATAGGCGAATTGGTGGTTACGAAGGGAGCAGGCGACCTTGCTGAGGGCGCTGTGCTCTCCGTGCCTTTTGAGGGAACGTTGGGGTTTGTACGCTCCAACGATATTTGCGTGCCCGCGCCTAATGTGGCTCGCCGCCATTTGTGGTTCAGCTACGATGCGAAGGCTGGTTTGGTACTTACCGCCTTGGGGCACAACGATTTTTCTGTAGACGAACGAACCATCGGTCAAGACCCCGGCGGGCTGTGCATGCAGCACGGCTCCCGTCTGTATATTGGCGAGGCAGAATTGCGCCTTCGTATGTTTGCGGGTTACGAAGTAGGCATGGTCATGGGCCCCAGCGGCCGTAATGCGCCTCCCCCGCAGGATCCGCAGGCGGCGTGGGATGCCTTTATCGACCAGCTGGGCAACCAACAGACCATTCAGCCGCAGGCTTTTATGCCCTATGCGCCGTGGCAGAACTATGGCGTGCCGCCGGTGCAGAACCCTGCCGGTATGTATGCGCCGCCGGCCTATCCCTATGCAGCGCAGCAGCCTCAGCCCATGTGGGCGCAGGAAGCACCGATGCCTCAGCCCCAGTGGCAACAGCCCCCGGCACAGCAGCCCCAATGGGCAGCGCCAGCGCCCGAAGCACAGCCCCAATTTGCCCCGGCTCCCGAAAGGCAGCCGGAACCATCCCCGCAATGGAATGGCGAGACCGAGGCCGCGGTGCCTGCTGCCCCCATCGGTCAGCCGGTCGCTGCCAAGGCTTTCCGTGTGGATGAGGAGACCTTGCAGACCCTGTACGAAGCTGACGACGACGATGCATGGTTTACGCAGGAGGAATGGGGCGAGGATAGCGCCCCTCAGAGTACGAATGCCCCCTATGTGCCAGAGGATAACGAGTGGGATGAGCCTCCGGTATTCCATCCCTTGGTGGAGGATGAGGAGGACGAAGCCCAGCAGCCAGGCGAGCCCCCTATGGTGCAGCCCAGCAGCATAGACGATGCGCAGCGCATGGATGGCGATGAGGAACAGAGCCCCGTCAACATTTTCGCAGCTGCTTACAGTGCGAACCTTCGTAGGGCAGCAGAGCAGAAGCGCACAGAAAAACCGGTTTCATCGGCATCTGCGCCAGCGCCCAATGCCGCTTTGCAGGGGGATGCTCCGGCCAGCGAAAGCATCTATACCGTTTCTTATCTGGCTGAGAAAACAGCAACTCCTGCGCCTGCAAAGCTCCCCCCGCAAGCATCGGCGCTCCGTCCGGCTGCCTCCAGCCTGTTGAAGACCGCCCCGCTGCGGGTACCGGGGAGCCGTCCTTCCGGCAAGCCGGAACACCTCGATCAAGGAGGTGACGACCAGTGATCTGGCAAACCCCGAAAAAGGATGCATGGCGGGAAAAACGGCGCCTCCGCAAGCAACCCCAGCGGCGGCTGGTGGCGGTGGTCATGTTGTTTTTCTTCAGCGCATTTCTGCTGATATCCCTGAAGGAACAAGTGGATTGGATGGGGCTTTTGCTGGCGTTGGTGGTGCCTGCCCTCATCTATGTGGCCACCATTTGGCTGCCCCGGTTTTTCCCCACCGACCAATTGCTGATGGCCATCGTTAATTTCCTGTGCGCCTTGGGCGTGCTCATTCTCTACTCCACCGACGGCGGGGCAGGTACAGAGCGCGGCTTTCAACAGGCGATGTACTACGGTCTTGGCCTTGTTGCGATGCTGGTATGCATTCTGCTGGTTCGCTATGTGCACCATTGGAATGTGCTCATCTGGCCCATGGCGCTGGCAGCGCTGGCGCTTATCGCGCTGCCGCTGGCCATCGGTACGGAGTATAACGGCGCTACCAACTGGATCCGTGTTGGCAATACCAGCATGCAGCCCAGTGAGGTGGTCAAGATCGTACTGGTGCTGGTGCTCAGCTACTTTATGAGCCGTCGGCAGCTTCTGCCGTGGCTGGGTTTCGTGGGGGTCTGCATGGGCGTGCTCATGCTCCAAAAAGACCTTGGCACAGCACTCATCTACTACTGCACAGCCCTCATCTTGTTCTATGCCAACACCGGCAATCTGGCGCTGACAGGCGTCGGTCTCTTGGGCGCAGGCGGCGCAGCAGTGCTGGGCTACAAGATGTTCGCCCACGTAAAAAAGCGTGTGGCAGTATGGAGAAACCCGTGGATGTACTATGAGACCTCTGGTTACCAGATCGCGCAAGTGCTCATGGCGATCGCCTCCGGCGGTTTGTTTGGCGTGGGGCTTGGTCTGGGTGCACCACGAGTGATCCCTGTGTATTTTACCGACTGCATTTTTGCGGTCATCTGCGAACAGTTTGGTGTTGTGTTCGGCATTCTTACGCTGGTGTTGTACGTCATCATCATCGTGCGGGGCGTCAGCACAGCCGTGGCAGCCCGTCGGGGCTTTTACGGGCTCATCGCCATGGGCGTTACCGCCATGCTGGGCATGCAGACCTTTATCATCATCGGCGGCGTGCTGAAGCTGATCCCCCTTACGGGCGTTACCATGCCCTTTGTCAGCTACGGCGGCACATCCATGGTCAGCTGTATGGGGCTGATCGGTCTTTTGCAGGGCGTTAGCAGCCTTAATCAGGATGATCTGAGCTACGACTATGAGATCAGCCGCGCGCTGGCCAAACAAGCCGGGGTGCAGTTTGACGACGAATAACAGGAGGGTGCCGAAATGAAACAGCAGCGTTTGCGTTTTCGGGTGATGGGCTTTTTGCTGATCGCCCTGCTGCTTCTGGCGGGTTTTTATGGCGCGTACTCGGTATCCACCTACGGCAGCCGCTGGTTTGGCAGCAGCCACAACACCCGGTACCGGGCAGCCAAGAGCAATGTTGTTCCAGGCGATATTCAGGATCGCAATGGCGTAGTGCTGGCTACCGCCGACGAGCAGGGCAAGCGCACCTACCCCACCAACTGGTACACCCGCTGTGCCATGGTGCACGTGGTGGGCGATCTGGATGGCAACGTTGCCAACACGGTGGATTCGTTTCAGGCTTCGTACCTGTGGGGTTTTGAAACCACGCTGGAGGAGCGCATTGCGGTTTTGCGCCTGGGCGAAAAACGCCGGGGCGACAATGTGATCCTTACGCTGGATAGCATGCTGCAAACCAACATTGCCGCCTTCTTTGCCAATCTGGAAGGCAGCGCCGGCAAAGCTGGCGCTGCCGTGGTAATGAACTACCAAACCGGCGAAGTGCTGGCGCTTTTGAGCGTGCCCACCTTCGACCCCATGGGCAGCATGGATGCCGTTCGCAGCGACCCCAAGCACCCCTTTTGGAACCGGGCGGTGCAGAGCGTGCAAGCACCGGGTTCTACCTTTAAGATCATTACGGCCGTTTCGGCTCTGCAAAACATGCCGGATGCCAAGACCCATCAGTTCGATTGCTCCACCGGT
Organism: Candidatus Limiplasma sp.; assembly: GCA_045538465.1. Lineage (GTDB taxonomy): Bacteria > Bacillota > Clostridia > Christensenellales > Aristaeellaceae > Limiplasma. The sequence continues at coordinate 32,297 of JAZSRK010000006.1, forward strand.
GCTACCATGATTATGGAACAGATCATCCGCGACTATGGCTACGAGCACCACGGTATGATAACGCTGGATAAGGCCTTCCGGGTCAGCTGCAACAACTCTTTTGCACAGGCTGCACTGCTGATCGGCGATAAAAACCTGCGCAAAACGGCGGAGGATTTCGGCTTCAACGATAATTTCCTCTTTCGGGATCTGGTGGTGGAAAACAGCCGCTACCCCACCGAAAACCGCAATGATTTCGAGATCGCATGGAGCGGTGCAGGGCAGAGCGCCGTGGCAGCCACGCCGCTGCACATGTGCATGGTGGCAGCAGCCATTGCCAACGATGGTGTCATGATGGAGCCCCGATTGCTTCGGCAGGTGGTCAGCCCTGCAGGGGTGGAGCGGCTAGGCTTTACCACCAAGGTGTATACGCAGGCCTGCACGCCGGAGCTGGCAGCGCAGGTCGAGGTATACATGAAGGATGTTGTCAGCAATGGCACAGGCAAGGCAGCAGCGGTGGAAGGGCTGCCCATTGCAGGCAAGACCGGCAGCGCCGAAAGCAGCTTGGATGGTCAGTATGTGACCCACGGCTGGTTCGTTGGCTACATCGACGACCCCGCTTATCCCTACGCCGTCAGCGTGTTTGTGGAGGAAGGCGGCAGTGGTGGCAAGGCGGCTGCCCCCATTGCCGGGGAGATTTTCAAGTGGCTGACGCAGTAAACGGTTTGCAAGGAAAATGCGCAAAGAAAAGGCAGGTAAGCTGGTAATGGCTTGCCTGCCTTTTGTGTATGTGCTCTTTACGCGGGTATCATACCATAGGGCATCCCGTGCAACCCTGCATTTTTCCTGTATTTCTTCCTGTTCTTGCGCTGCACTTTTTGGCCTTTTCCATTGAAACAATCGGGGTACAAACGTATACTGGATACCGCTGGGGCTGCCCTGCGCCTGTGTGAAAACGGCGCTGCATGCAGCTCTCTCAAATTGATAATGGAAAACCCTGCCGCCAGCTGCCGGATAAACCCCGCAGCCCAGCGGCAGCATCAAAATGTTGGAGGCAAGCCCATGAATGTAACACAGAAGATCCTCTCGGCCCATCTGGTGAGCGGCGAGCTCAAGCGGGGCACGGAAATCTCCATCCGCATCGACCAGACCCTCACGCAGGACTCTACCGGTACCATGGCCTATTTGCAGTTTGAGGCCATGGGCATCCCCCGGGTAAAGACTGAGAAGAGCATTGCGTATATCGACCACAACACCCTGCAGACCGGCTTCGAAAACGCCGACGACCATAAGTACATCGCCACCGTTACCAAAAAGCACGGCGTGTACCTGTCCAAGCCCGGCAACGGCATCTGCCATCAGGTGCAGCTGGAGCGCATCGGCAAGCCCGGCAAGACCCTGCTGGGCAGCGATAGCCACACCCCCACCGGCGGTGCCTTGGGCATGATCGCCATCGGCGCCGGCGGCCTCGATGTAGCTGTGGCCATGGGCGGTGGTGCCTATTATCTGAGCTGCCCCGGTGTGGTGAATGTGCACCTGACCGGCAGCCTTCAGCGGGGCGTTGCTGCCAAGGATGTCATTCTTGAGCTGCTGCGCCGCCTGAGCGTAAAGGGCGGCGTGGGCAAGGTGATGGAATACACCGGCCCCGGCGTTGCCACCCTGTCCATCCCGGAGCGTGCCACCATCACCAACATGGGCGCAGAGCTGGGCGCTACCACCTCTGTATTCCCCAGCGATGAGGTGACCCGTCAGTTCCTCAAGGCGCAGGGTCGAGAAGAAGACTTCGCTCCCCTCACCGCCGATGCCGACGCTACCTACGACGAGACCGTGGAGATCGACCTGAGCACCTTGGAGCCCATGGTGGCGCTGCCCCATATGCCCGATAACGTGATGACCGTCAAGGAAGCCGGTCAGATCAAGGTGGATCAGGTTTGCATCGGTTCCTGCACCAACTCCAGCTATCAGGATATGATGCGCGTGGCTGCCATTTTGAAGGGCAAGACCGTTGATCCCGATGTGTCGCTGATCATCGCTCCCGGCAGCCGTCAGGTGCTGGCCATGCTCAGTGCCAACGGTGCTCTGCACGATATGATCCAGGCCGGTGCCCGTATTTGCGAAACCGCTTGCGGCTTCTGCATCGGTATGGGTCAGAGCCCCAGCACCAACGCCGTCAGCGTGCGTACCAACAACCGCAACTTCTTCGGCCGCAGCGGCACCAAGAGCGCTGGCATTTACCTCGTCAGCTGCGAGACCGCCGCCATGACCGCCCTCACCGGCTATCTGGCAGATCCACGCGAGACCGATGCCGATCTGGACGTGACCATGCCCGATACCTTCCTCTACAACGACAACCTCATCATCCCCCCGGCTACCGCCGAGGAAGCCGCCGATGTGGAGGTCGTCCGCGGCCCCAACATCAAGCCCTTCCCCCAGGCTGATGCACTGGCTGCCGATTTGACCGGCGATGTGCTGCTCAAGATGGAGGATAACATCACCACCGACCATATCATGCCCAGCGATTCCAGCCTGCTGCCCTTCCGCAGCAACATTCCCAAGCTGAGCGAGCACTGCTTGGCTCCTGTGGATGCCACCTTCCCGGCTCGTGCCAAGGCAGCGGGCGGCGGCTTCCTGCTGGCTGGCCAGAACTATGGTCAGGGTTCCAGCCGTGAGCATGCGGCACTGGTGCCTCTGTACCTGAAGATCCGCGGCGTGCTGGCCAAGGGCTTTGCTCGCATCCATCAGGCCAACCTGATCAACAACGGCATTTTGCCGCTGGTGTTCGTAAACGAAGCGGATTACGATCGTTTCGACCAGCAGGATACCATCGCTCTGCCCGGCATCCGTCAGCTGGTGGAAAGCGGTGCGACCGAGATCCCCGTAGAAAACAAGACCAAGGGCTTCACCGCCATGATGAAGCTGGAACTGACCGAACGTCAGCGTAAGATGATCCTCTTTGGCGGTCTCATCAACATGATCGCTGCCGAAGGCAAATAAATACCAAGCGAGTGCGCCGTTTTCCCGGCGCTTTTGCTTTGGTCGTCGAAAAACTCGCCTGCGGCTTCTTTTTCGACCAGGTTTGCACCGTTTGCCTACTCGCCTACGGCTCGCCGGGCGGCAAACGGCGATAGGAATCCCTTGCTACGCAAGGG
>JAZSRK010000135.1:0-18534 GCA_045538465.1 Candidatus Limiplasma sp.
GACGCAGGATCCCCGCAACCCGGATGGCGCGCGCGCTCTCTGGGCCCCGGATGTGTGCCGTGGCAACGGTGGCAAGTACTACCTGTACTACTGTCTGGACTTTCTGAAGGAAATCGGCGTGGCCGTGTGCGATACCCCCGCTGGCAAGTACGAGTTCCTTGATTTTGTCCGCTATCCCAACGGCGATATTCTGGGCTCCCGGCCTGATGAAATCCGCCAGTTTGACCCGGGCATCTTCATCGACGATGACCAGCGCATCTACCTGTTTTCCGGCAACAGCCCCCGCTACAAGACCCCGGGCGTGGACAAGGACAGCCTGAAAATGGAGTTGGAGCAGGACATGATCACCGTCAAGGACGGCCCCTACCACAACCTGCCCATCATCAACGACGCTGATGGCACCGAGTACGAGGCTCATCCCTTCTTCGAGGCCAGCTCCGTGCGCAAGATCAACGGCAAGTACTATTTCATCTACTCCTCCTGCTGGATGCACGAGCTTTGCTGGGCTGTAGCGGATACTCCGCTGGGCGAGTATCGCTACGGCGGCGTGTTGGTTTCCAACGCGGATATTGGCGTAAACGGCAACACCGAAGCCCTCAACTACCGGGGCAACACCCACGGCAGCGTCATCAATGCCGGCGGCAAGTGGTACGTGTTCTATCATCGTCAGACCAACCGCCACTTCTTCTCCCGTCAGGCCTGCGCCGAGGAGATCACCTTTGACGGCGAGCGCTTCCATCAGGCAGAGATCACCTCCTGCGGTCTCAACGGCGGCCCCTTGAAGGATGAGGGCAGCTACGAAGCCCGCATCGCCTGCCATCTGTACTCCAAGAACGGCACATGCGAAAGCCTGCCTGACCAGCAGGACAAAAACCATCCCGCCTTTACCCAAGAGGGCGTGGATCGCATGGACACCCCCAACCAGTACATCAACAACATGGTGGACGGCGCCACCGCCGGTTACCGCTACTTCAACTTCCAGACCGCTAAAAAGCTGTTTGTGGAGGTGCGCGGCACCGCCAACGGCACCTTTGTGGTGCGCGACGAGCGGGTCGGCAACGTGGTGGCTCGCATTCCCGTTGCCCCCAGCGAAAACTGGCAGGTGTTCTCCGCTCCCTTGAACATTGAAAGCGGCAAAAAGCCTCTGTATTTCACCTACGAGGGCAAAGGCGCTGCGGATATGCTGCGGTTTGGGTTTGAGGGGTAAGAAAAAACATAGCAAAAGGCTGTTGCAGTGTAGAAAGCTGCAACAGCCTTTTGCTATGCTTCTATTGATCGACCTTGTGGATTCCACCACTCATACAACCGATATTCCCCGCTGATGCGCTCCGGCTTGAGCAGTCGGTGTACGCTGCCGATATACTGCATGCCGCATTTTTCCAGCACCTTGCCACAGGCAGGATTCAGCACATGATGCCGGGAGTGGATCCGCTGAAAACCCGCCTGCTGAAAAGCAAAACCCAGCACGCACCGGCAGGCTTCCGTTATCAGCCCACGATTCCACAACGACCTACTCAGCAAAAAGTGGATGGAGGCACTTTGTTCGGCCTCGTCATGCTCGTCCAGATACACATAGCCCACAGGCTGGCCGGTGGCTTTCAACACCACCGCCCAGTGATAATAGTTAGGCTGCGCATAAGCCGCGATCCAACCATCGATCAAGTTTTCGGTGACATGAACATCCTTGTGAGGCTCCCACGACCAAAAACGGGCAACTTCGGGATCGGAAGCCCAGTTCTCATACACCGCTTGCGCATCCGACGGGCGATACCTACGCAGGATCAGCCGTTGGGTTTCCAATGTCTGGGTTCCTAAATCCCGCACAGCTTACACATCCTCCAAGCGGATGTCCTTCGCCGCATGGATCACCGCCCACGGCACGTGGCAGTATCCTGTCGGGTTCTTATCCAGATACTTCTGGTGGTACTCCTCCGCCGGGTAGAAATGCTCAAGCAAGCAGGCTTCCACCGCCAAAGGCTGCCCCACCTGCTTTTGCAGCGCGTCCAGCTCCTGCCAGATGACCGGTTCATCTGCTGCATCGGTGTGGTATACGCCTGTGCGGTACTGGTGCCCCACGTCCTCTCCCTGCCGATCCACACTGACAGGATCTATGATGCGGAAGAATAGGCGAAGCAGTTTGCAAAGCGGCAGCACCGCATCGTCGTATACCACCCGGACGGTCTCTGCATGACCGGTGTTTTCGTAGCGCACCTGCTGATAGGTGGGGTGCTCGGTATCACCATTGGCAAAGCCCACCTCGGTCTCCACAACACCGGGCAATTCCTGCATATACTTTTCCACGCCCCAGTAGCAGCCGCCTGCCAAATAGATGGTTTTCTTCATTTTGCATCCTCCTGAACAACCAGCCATTCGAACTGTCTGCACAGCTCATTACACGATCTTGTTGATCCACACTTTACGCTTGAGCAGCACATAACCGATGATGCACTTGATGATATCGATAAACTGGCAGATGCCGTATACCAAGATAATATGCCAATCGGTGCCTGTGGCCAGAAGCCGTGCCACTGGAATGCTGATAAGCCACAAATAAACGCTATCAAACAGGAAGGTGACCCATGTTTTGCCGCCGGAGCGCAGGGTAAAGTAGCTGGCGTGGCAGAAGGCATGCAACGGGCCGGAGGCTGCCACCATCAGCAAAAGACCGGTGGCCAGCCTGCGTACCTCATGAGAGGTGTTGTACATAGCAGGGAACAAGGTGGAACAGGCAGCCATCAATATACCCATACCAGCGGCGCTGAGCACCGAGAACGTTAGGATGCGCCAGCAGCTGGTCTCTGCCTCTTCGAAATCGCCTGCGCCCAAGTGCTGACCCACAATAATGCTGACGGCCGTACCCATGGCCAGCCACACCACATTGAACAGGTTGGCAATGGTGGTGCAGATATTGAGGGCGGCGACCACCGCCAGACCACGGACGGAGTAAGCCTGCGTCAGCATGGCCATACCGGCAGACCATAGAAACTCGTTCACCAGCAAGGGCATGCCGCGCCTAAAGATATCCTGTACCAGTGCAGCGGGCACCCGCATGCTTTTGTATGCGCCTACGATAAAGCGAGCCTGTTCGGGGTGGCGGTGCGTCCAGCCGATAACGATGGCACATTCCACATAGCGGGAGATGACCGTGGCCCAAGCAGCGCCCTCCACGCCCATTTCAGGCGCGCCAAAGTGACCGAAGATCAAGATGTAGTTTAGTACCAAGTTGACCAGTATAGCAACGATGCCGGCCTTCATGGGCAGCACAGTCTCGCCGGTCTCACGCAGATTGCTGGCATAAGCCTGCTGCAGGGCAAAAGGCAAGAGACCCCATAGCATTACTTTCATGTAGTCTGCGCCGTACTGGGCGGTGGCTACAAGGTCGCCTGTCTCGCTGCCCTCGTGCAGGTACTGACCGATCAGCTTGTCGCCAAAGCTGAGGAATACCGCCGTACCGATCATAAACAGCGCGATCACCAGCATGATCTTAAAGCGGAAGGTATAGCGCACGCCGTCGTGGTCATCCTTACCAAAGAACTGAGCGGTGTAGATGCCCGCACCGCCCAAGCCGCCAAAGATGCACAGATTGAATACAAACAACAGCTGGTTAACGATGGATACACCGCTCATTTGCTCGGTGCCCACTGCACCTACCATGATGTTATCCAGCAGGGAAACCAGATTGGTCAAGCCGTTTTGCAGGATCATGGGCACAACGATGGCCATCAGGGTCTTGTAGAAAGCTTTGTCGCCAAAATAGCGGCTCCGGTCAAATTTTTGCATGAGATGGTTCCTTTCCTCTTCAAGGGGTCTTCTTTGTTAAAATACGCCCAGAAGCTACCGGGCGCGTTTTGTTACTATAGCACGGCGCAAGTTATACCGCAAGGTTTTTTGTGCTGGTTCTGCCTCAAAAGCGGGACAAAAACCATCGGCGTTTTTTCTATGCAGCCATTTGGCTACGCTCTGCTATTATAGCACGTTGGTATAAATAATCAACGATTCTTTACTTTGGGTTTTCATTGGATTGATCTCCCCTGTTTATCATCAACCTGCAAGGGTCTATTCTTTTCCTCATGGTACCGGTCTTGGCTGGGCAAGCTATGCCTATGCAGCTTTCCGCCGCCGAGCAAAAGCATTCCACCCCAAGCTGCTCATGGACCAATGCAGCAACCCCAAAGGAGCGTAAACTGTGAACGAAGTGCAAAAACCCAAAAAACCTCTCATTTTCTATTACCTCGTCGTTCTTGCTGTACTGATGCTGATCAACACCCTGCTGGTGCCGTGGATCGCCAAGCAGCAGATCCTTGAGGTGGATTACGGCACGTTTATCACCATGACGGAAAACAAAGAAGTGGGTGCTGTGCACATACAGGACAACCAAATTCTGTTTACCGACAAGGCGCAAACCAAACTATACAAGACCGGTCTGCTAAATGACCCAAATCTGGTAGATCGTCTGCATACCTCCGGAGCCACTTTTGGCAGCGAGATCGCAGAAGAACCCTCGCTGCTGCTTAGCATACTGGTATCGTGGGTACTGCCGATGGTGCTGTTTATTGCGTTGGGGCAGTGGCTGACCAAGAAGCTGATGAAAAAGGCTGGCGGCGGCAATGCGATGATGTTCAACATGGGCAAAAGCAACGCCAAAGTCTATGTAAAATCCACTCAGGGCATCAAATTTGACGATATAGAGGGAGTGGACGAAGCGGAAGAAAGCCTTGCGGAGATCGTGGATTATTTGCACGACTCTGAAAAATACAAGGAGATAGGTGCTTCCATGCCCAAGGGCGTTTTGCTGGTAGGGCCTCCCGGCACAGGCAAGACCATGTTAGCCAAAGCAGTAGCCGGCGAAGCCAATGTACCGTTTTTCTCCATGTCCGGTTCGGAGTTTGTGGAGATGTTTGCTGGCATGGGTGCAGCCAAGGTGCGGGATCTATTTAAGCAAGCCAAAGAGAAAGCACCCTGCATCGTATTTATCGATGAGATCGATGCCATCGGCAAAAAGCGGGAAGGCGGTGCACTGGGCGGCAACGACGAGCGGGAACAGACCCTGAACCAGTTGCTTACCGAAATGGATGGCTTTGAGGGCAACAACGGCGTTATGCTGCTGGCTGCCTCCAACCGTCCCGAATCCCTCGACCCAGCCCTCACCCGCCCCGGACGCTTTGACCGGCGCATCCCTGTGGAACTGCCCGATCTGCAAGGCCGCGCCAAAATTTTGCAGGTGCATGCGAAAAAAGTAAAAACCGAACCCACCATCGATTATATGCAAGTGGCGCGTATGGCCTCCGGCGCATCGGGGGCTGAGCTGGCCAACATGGTAAACGAAGCTGCTCTGCAGGCTGTTAGAAGCGGGCGAAAAGCCGTATCTCAGCAAGATTTAGAAGAAAGCATAGAGGTGGTCATTGCCGGGCACCAAAAGAAGAATGCCATTCTAACAGACAATGAGAAAAAAACGGTCGCCTATCACGAGATCGGTCATGCATTGGTAGCAGCCCGACAGACCCGCTCTGCGCCGGTACAAAAGATCACCATCATTCCCCGTACCTCCGGTGCGCTGGGCTATACCATGCAAGTGGAACAAGACAACCGCTGCCTACTTACCCGGGAGGAGTTGGAAAGCAAGATCGCCACCTATACAGGAGGACGCGCAGCAGAAGAACTGGTTTTTGGCACCGTATCCACCGGCGCCAGCAACGATATTGAACAAGCCACCAAGATCGCCCGCGCCATGATCACACGCTACGGTATGAGCGACGATTTTGGCATGGTGGCGATGGAAACCGTCACCAACCAATACTTAGGCGGCGATTCTGCTCTTGCCTGCTCGCCGGATACACAGGCAGAGATCGACCGGCAGGTGGTGTCGCTGGTGCGCCGCCAATACGACAAAGCCAAACGCATCTTGGAAAGCGACAAAAACAAGCTGCACAAACTAGCGCAGCACCTTTACGAGAAGGAGACCATCACCGGCGAAGCCTTTATGGCTTTGCTGGACGAATAAACAGGAGCGGTTTATCATGCAACGTCACCATTCAACCTCCGCGACCCCAAGCGCCATCTGGACCATCCCCAACCTTTTATCCTGCTTCCGGCTATTGCTGATACCAGCCATCGTTCATACAGCGCTACATAAAAACGACCCGTTGTTGACCGCCGGGCTTACGGTGCTGTCGGGGGTTACAGACTTGGCAGATGGCTATATTGCCCGACGCTTTCACATGGTGAGCGATTTGGGCAAAGCCCTTGACCCGATCGCAGACAAACTGACCCAGATCGCTGTTATGGGCTGCCTTGCGGTGCAGTATCCCCTTATGCTGATCCCCCTTGGGCTATTGGTGCTCAAGGAGATCGCCGCTGCGGTAATGGGACTGTTGGTCATCCACCGCACGGGTCAGGTATATGGCGCAGACTGGCATGGCAAGGCATCCACCGCCCTGCTCTACGGCATGATGACCCTGCACCTGCTCCGGCCAAACCTTCCTACGATGGCATCCAGCTTATCGATATTGCTTTGCACTGTAATGATCCTGTTTTCCTGCATACGATACACGATGAAAAACCTACAGTTGATGCGGGGCTGCAAAACAAACTGACCGGTTGTTCTCCACAGGCATTGGTGATATAATGGAAGCACGAATTCAACTTCATAAGGAGGTCTTTTCCATGCTTCTGATCAAAAACGGCTTGATCCACAATGCCATCCAGCGCGAACCTTTCGTTGCGGACATTCTGGTAGACAACGGAAAGATCGTTAAGATCGAAAAGGATATCGCAGCAGAGGGCGCACAGGTATACGATGCTGCTGGGCTGAACGTTTACCCCGGCTTTGTTGAGGCCCATTGCCACACGGGCTTGCACGGGTACGGCATTGGGTACGAAGGCGCTGACTACAACGAAATGAACGATATTTTGGCTTGCCAGCTGCGCGGCATCGATGCCATCGAGCCCCGGGATGAGACCCTTGTAGAAGCCCGCAAAGCCGGTATTACCACCCTGTGCGCAGGCCCCGGCAGCGCCAATGTGCTGGGCGGCACCTTTGCTGCCTACAAGCCCGTAGGCGTGCGCATCGACAAGATGGTCATCAAACCCGAAGTAGCCATGAAATGCGCTTTTGGTGAAAACCCCAAGCGCTGCTATCGGGAAAAAGGCGATTCCACCCGTATGTCCACCGCCGCTAAGCTGAGAGAAATGCTCTTTAAGGCACGCGAATATCAGCAGAAGGTAGACCGTGCCGCCGGCGACCCGGAAAAGCTGCCCGCCTTCGATATGAAGCTGAATGCTTTGCTGCCCGTTATGCGCAAAGAAATGCCCTTGAAGGCCCATGCCCATCAAGCAGACGATCTCTTTACCGCCCTGCGCATTGCTCGGGAATTTGATGTAGACATCACCTTGGAGCACGTGACCGAAGGCCATTTGGTACCCGAAGAGCTGGCACAGGAAAACGTGATGCTGGCGGTTGGCCCCACCCTGACCCACGCCAGCAAGTTCGAACTTCGCAACAAAAGCTGGGAAACGCCCGGCGTGCTGGCCAAAGCTGGCTGCCATGTCTCCATTATTACCGATGCGCCCGTCATTCCCCAGAAATATCTAGCACTGTGCGCCGGGCTGGCGGTCAAAGCCGGTATGGATCCCTTCGATGCGCTGCGTGCCATCACCATCAATGCTGCTGAGCACGCTCAGGTAAGCGACCGGGTCGGCTCCTTGGAAGTTGGTAAGGATGCGGACGTCGTTGTGACCGATGGCTGCCCCTTCGAGGTAAGCACCGAGGTAAAGGCAGTATTTATCGACGGGGTACAAGTGGAGTAAATCTTGACCAAATAGAAAATGGCACCGTTGCAACGAAGCATCGGTGCCATTTTCTATTGCCAGCAAGCCTGTATTAAAAATTCTCGATCAGGAACATGGGATTGGTACGGAATACCTCCAGTAAATCGGTGCGTTGGCTGCAAAGATGGATGTCTGTACGGTTATCCAGCAAAGCCGGCAAGGTCGCAGCGCCCAGCAGCAGCTGGCTCAACGCTTGGATGGAGCATTCCAGATCCGGCTGAGCATCATCGGCGATGGTCACAGCGGTCTCGCTGCCGCAGCACACCCGGTACGTATGGCTGTTTTGCGGCAAGATCTCATCCTCGACCCGTATGCATACTTCTCCAAGCGCAGGCTGCCAAGGATACAGCCGCAATGCCTCCGCCGCATTAACGACCCGCAGCATACCGCAGTTTTTGTACTGTATGGAAATATCGTATGGGTCAGGAATAAGGCAAAGCAAATTGGCATCCATGGGCAGTTTGAATTGCATACTGTCGCCGCTGGGCGCCAGCACCCAGAAGAACCCAAACAAACCTCTCAATGCCGCAGGGCTCGTATATGCCCAATCCAGCATCGTATAGTTTTTATCAGCCTCATGCTTGTAAATGCAATAGGCCTGCGGCACGTTGTTTTCATCGTACCACAAATAGGTGTGCTGATGGGTCACATAGGGATCCTTATTGAGCAGTTCCTGCCAATAGGGATCGTCCCGGTCGCACAGGAAGTTGTGGGCTTTCTGGAAAGCCTCATAGATCTGCTTTATCTCAGCAAAATCTTCTCCCGGCATATACTGGCGCACCTGCCCCAGCCAAGGCATCTGCCGGAAAGCTGGAAGCCCGACCTGACACTGCTGAATAGCACCGCAGCACTCAAAGCCAAACTTGCGGTAAAACGTATGAGAAAACGGAAACAGGGAGGACAGCACATCGCCCCGGTCGTAGGCTGCCTGCAGCACATAGGGCAGCAGCTTGCGCATATGCCCTTCCCGGCGATATTGCGGAAAAGTAGCCACGCCGCCAACGCCGCACATGCCCACCGAATGTTCCCAATAGGTGCAGCGGTAAGGGTTTGCGATAACGCTGGAGGTCATTATACCATCGTCGGTAAAAGCACCATAGGTGTACATATATTCGTTTTTGTGGTCTACCGGGGTCTCTGTACGGTCAAAACGGAAAGCAATGTTCATGTTGTTTTCCATGGTGATAAACTCTTCCGGGTTCAGGCGGCGCAGTTGCATAGCGAGGGCTCCTTTCGATGGTGTTTGGCTGGTACATAAGCCAAAACGCCTGCCCTGCCGCACAACGGCAATGGGCAGGCGCTTTGATGATCAACGGTTTGCGTACATCCGCTCGTAGTAGTTCTGGTATTCACCGGAGATGATCTCTTCCCACCAGCTGCGGTTATCCAAGTACCACTGGATGGTCTTTTTGATGCCGTCCTTGAACATGGTTTCCGGCAGCCAGCCCAGCTCGGAATGGATCTTGGTGGGGTCGATGGCATAGCGCAGATCGTGACCCTTACGGTCGCCTACATAGGTGATGAGGCTTTCGGGCTTGCCAAGCTCTTTGCAGATGATCTTGACGATATCGATGTTGGCCATTTCGTTGTGACCGCCAATATTGTATACTTCGCCCACCCGGCCGTTATGAATGATCAGGTCGATGGCCTTGCAGTGATCCTCCACATACAGCCAGTCGCGCACGTTTTCGCCGGTGCCGTAAACGGGCAGGGGCTTATCGGCCAATGCGTTGGCGATCATCAGAGGGATCAGCTTTTCGGGGAAGTGATAAGGGCCATAGTTGTTGGAGCAGCGGCTGATGGTGACCGGCAGCCCGAAGGTACGGTAATACGCCAACACCAACAGGTCGGCACCAGCCTTGGAGCTGCTGTAGGGCGAGCTGGTGTGGATGGGGGTCTCCTCGGTGAAGAACAGATCGGGGCGATCCAGCGGCAGATCGCCGTACACCTCGTCGGTGGATACCTGATGATAGCGCTCGATGCCGTACTTACGGCAAGCATCCATCATCACCTGCGTGCCCATAATATTGGTCTGCAAGAACACGCCGGGGTTTTCGATGGAGCGATCCACGTGGGATTCAGCTGCAAAGTTGACCACGATATCGGGCTTTTCCTCTTCGAAAAGGGCGAAAATGGCTTCACGGTCGCAAATATCTGCTTTGACAAAGCGGAAATTGGGATGATCCATCACGCTTTTCAGGGTGGACAAGTTGCCTGCATAGGTCAGCTTATCGATGCAGATAATGCGGTAATCCGGGTATTTGGCCAGCATATGAAAAATAAAGTTGGAGCCGATAAAACCAGCGCCGCCAGTTACAATAACGGTCTTTTTCACAGTTGGTCACCATCCTTTGCCAGCGAAATAAGGTACTGGCCGTAATCTGTCATTTTTAGTTCCTCACCCAAAGCAGCCAGCTGCTCGGTAGAGATGAACCCTCTGCGCCATGCGATCTCTTCGATGCAGGAGATGTAGAAGCCCTGGCGTTCCTGCACGGTCTCCACAAACTCCGCAGCCCGCAGCATGCCCTTGGGGGAGCCGGTATCCAGCCAAGCAATACCGCGCTGCATCAGCACCACATTCAACTCGCCCATATCCAAATAGGCATTGTTTACAGCGGTGATCTCGATCTCGCCGCGGGCAGAAGGTTTCACATTCTTGGCGATCTCGACCACACGGTTATCGTAGAAATACAGCCCCGGCACCGCATACTTGGACTTGGGGTTTTCGGGCTTTTCTTCGATGGAGAGCACCTTACGGTCCTTATCGAACTCCACCACGCCAAAGGAGCGGGGATCGTGCACCGGATAGCCGAAAATGGTGGCGCCGCTTTCTCTGCCCTTGGCCTGAAGCAAAATATCGGTCAAGCCTTGGCCATAGAACACGTTATCGCCCAACACAAGGCAAACGTCGTCCTCACCGATAAACTCTTCGCCCAGAATAAAAGCATCTGCCAAGCCGCGGGGCTGATCCTGCACCTTGTAGGAAATATTGACGCCCAGTCGCTTGCCGTCGCCCAGCAATTTTTCGTACAGGGGGGTATCCTCCGGGGTGGAGATGATGAGGATATCCTGAATGCTGGCCAGCAGCAGCACGCTCAGCGGATAGTATACCAACGGCTTATCGTAAATCGGAAGCAGCTGTTTGGATACAGACTTTGTTAACGGATAAAGTCTTGTTCCCTTTCCACCAGCCAAAATGATACCTTTGGTTTTCTTGGTCTTGCAAGCTTCCATGGTTTTTACAACTCACTCTCTATATAATAGATTCCATCTTTTGAACGGATGTATTGCAGGCAATGGGAAAACCTACAGCTTAGACGCTGTCTTATTATAACAAATACATAGGAAGTTGTCCACTCTTTTGGCGATAGCAGCCCTTTGAGTAAAAAGGTGCAAAAGGAGAAGAAGTTTCTCGCTTAGATGAACCATCTTCTCCTGATTTTGGGCGATCGCTATTCGTGTTATTCCTCCGTCAAACGCCGGAAACCTTCGCCCAGCACCTCGTGTGCATCGCTGATAAAGACGAAGGCCTTCTCATCCGCACGGCGAACGATCAACTTTAGTCTGGCTACCTCCTGGGCGCCGACTACGCACAGCAAGATCGGGCGTTCTTCGCCGCTAAAGCCGCCCTTGGCGCTGAGCAGCGTCACGCCCCGATCCAGTTCTTCCATCAGCTGCATCTTTACCTGCTCATGGGCAGAGGTGATGATATAGCAAGCCTTCTCTTTGGTAAGACCATCCACCACCACATTGATGACCATGCTGGATACATAGATGCTGATAAACGCATACAACGCATGCTCGATATGGATGCAGAACCCTGCCAGCACCACCACCATGCCATCGATGGCAAAAAGGATCATACCTACCGACAGATAAGGGATGCGCTTATGCAGCATTCGGGCTGCCATATCGGTACCGCCGGTGGTGGCGCCTGCACGCAGAATAAGCCCTAGACCCACACCCAACAGCGCACCGCCGAATACCGAGGCCAGCATAGGATCCTGCGTAAGGCAGCCAAGGGGCAAAAGATCGATAAACACAGAAAACAGCAGCGTCGCTGCCAGCGAACGCACAGCAAATCCACCGCCCATGGATTTGTAGCCGACCAAGAACAGGGGGATGTTCATCAAAAGGCTGGTGGTACCCACCGGCCAAGTGAACAGATAATTCAGCACCGTTGCCAGACCCGTCAAGCCGCCCGGAGCAATGTGATTGGGCACTAGAAACCACGGGTACGCCAATGCGCCGATCAGGCAGCCCAGCACGATCTGTCCCCAAGCCATCAGCTGCTCCCGCGACAGCCATTCCTTCCTCTTCATTTCATCATCTCTCCTGTTTGTATTGTGATATGTCCGGCGCTGCATCCATGGCCAGCGAGGCCGACAGCGCTTTCTCCACTTCTTTCAGCTTCTCCGCATCAAGGCTGCCGATATACCTATCCAGCCTTGTTTTTTCTAATGTGCGCACCTGTTCGCATAGCACCACCGACGGCTTTTTCAGCCCAGCCATCCCCTTGGGTACCCATACATGGGTGGGCAGCCCCGGTTTATGAGCCGAGGTGGTCAACGGAACCACGATCACCGTTGGCGAATAACGGTTGCCCCGGTCGTTTTGCACGATGAGCACCGGTCTGCGCCCGCCTTGTTCGCTGCCTACTACGGGGTCCAGCCCCGCCATATAGACTTCGCCTCTTTTCATTACCCTTCACACTCCGGAAATATCCGGCGGCGCATTGCGGCAGCTTTATTCGAGCATACGCACAAGCGCCGCCCCTTCATCCTATGCGCACAGGAGAGGGCGGTGCAGCGGCAAAGAAGCGCATTCACTTTTATCATACGGCAGCGGGATGAGCCGCCTCTTTTCGGTAGCAGTATACCACAAAAACAATCGTTCTGCCAAGCATTACAAAGGCAAAACCGCGATCAGCTCATTCCCGTCCTTTTCGCCAGTCTCCCGAAAGCCAAAGGAGGCATACAGATGCTTGGCGACAGTGTTCTCCGGCTCATAGCTGAGCCAGCAATGAGCTGCCGGACCGCAGGGAAGTGTGCGGATGTATTGAAGCGCCTGCGCAAGGGCAGCTCTGCCATACCCACGCCCTTGATATCGCTGGTCGATCATCAGCCGCCACAGGCTATAGCTATCGTGCGCCACTTGAGGCGCATCGGGCCAATCCCCGCAGCCGTAGCCGATCATCAGAAAACCCACCGGGGTCTCCCCTGCATAAATGCCAAAGGGCAGCGCCGTGCCCCCATTGGTGATGGCCACATACGCTTCCAGCAAGCTGCAGGTGTTATCTGCCACAAAACTTCGCTGCTCCTCCCCCACCTTCAGTGCAACGATGTCCCACTGGTTTTGGGCGGTGATCTTTCGTAGCGTGATCATGTTTTTTCCTCCTGCGATGTTTGGCACAGTATAGCACAAAAAGCCTTTGTTTTCAATGCTTTGACTCTGTCTTGTGGTTCGTATCTATGCCTATCCCCAATATCTGGCGGTTGAAAATTCGAACAAATGTTCTTATAATAAGAGAACAAATGTTCGATACTTAAGGTGGTGATGACCATGGCGCGGGTGATCCTGCATGCCGACCTGAACAACTTTTTCGCCTCGGTATCCTGCCGGGGAAAGCCCGCCCTGATGGAAGTACCTGTGGCGGTTTGCGGCGACCCGGAGAAGCGCCACGGCATTGTACTGGCCAAAAACACCCCTGCCAAAAAGCTGGGCATCAAAACCGGGCAGGCCATCTGGCAGGCCAAGGAGCTCTGTCCGCATCTCATCACCGTGGGGGTAGACAGTCGGGAGGTGCAGCGCATGAGCTACACTGTACGGGGTATTTTTTCCCGCTACACCAGCCATGTACAGCCCTTTGGTTCTGATGAAGCATGGCTGGATATTTCCGGCCCAAAAACCACCATCCGGGATGGGGTACGCATCGCCAACCATCTGCGCCACGCCATCCGGGAAGAAACAGGGCTTACCGCCAGCATCGGGGTAAGCGACAACCGTATCTTTGCCAAGCTGGGCAGCGATTTAAAAAAGCCTGATGCAGTCAGCGTCATCTGCAACGAAAACCGAGCCCGGGTGCTGGATCCCCTGCCGGTGGGCGATCTGCTGTTCATCGGCAGAGCCACCACCCGCAAGCTCAACAGCATCGGTATCTACACCATTGGGCAACTGACCGCCGCCCCGCCGGAGACCCTACGCAGCCTTCTTGGCAAAACCGGACTGATGCTCAGCGGCTTTGCTCACGGCAACGATGCCTCCGGCGTGATCGCCTCCGATGCAGCCACCGTCGTGAAAAGCGTGGGCAACTCCATCACTGCCGCCCACGACCTATGCTGCGACGACGACCTGCGCATCACCCTCTACGGACTTTGCGAAAGTGTGGGCATGCGCCTGCGCAGGCAGGGGCTGCAGGCGCAGGTTTTGGAGGTTTCCCTGCGGGATACCGAACTGGTAACTACCTCCCGCCAATGCACCCTGCCCATGCCCACCAACCTGTGCCAGGAATTGTTTCAAGCCTCCTACCGGCTGATGGGCGAAGGCCTGACCGGCTTTGCCCCTTTGCGGAGCATGGGCGTTGGCGTATCCCGCCTGACCCGCTCCGACGGCAATTTGCAGCTTTCCTTCCTGCCGGAGGATGCCGCCCGGCAGCGCCAGTACCTACTGGAGCATGCGCTGGACGACATACGCCGCAAGCACGGCTATTATGCCATTCGCAGGGCGGTCATGCTTACGGATGAAGCATTGGGCAGCATCAACCCGCAGGAGGAGCACGTACTGGTACCAGAGCCCTATTTTAAGGCCACGAAATAACTTACAGTCCTGTCAGATCCTCCATCTGTTCGATCTCTGCACCCAAAGAGCGCAGTTTCTCCGGTAAGGCCTGGTAGCCCCGTTCAATATGCCCAGCCGGGTCGTTGAGCACCGTTTCGCCTCTGGCCAGCAAGCCAGCCAGCATGAGCGCTGCGCCCGCCCTTAAGTCGGTAGACCGCACCACACCGCCGCGCAGCGGTGCACCGCCCTCCACAATGGCAATACCGCCTTCCACACGGATCTGCGCCCCCAGACGGTTTAGTTCCGTCACGTGCATAAAACGGTTTTCAAACACAGTCTCATGCAGCATACTGCTACCGTGGCAAGCCAGCGCCACCACCGTCATGGGGGCCTGCATGTCCGTAGGAAAACCGGGATAGGCTAATGTACGTACCTCAAAAGGCGAGATCGCCCGGCCATTGACCCGGATGCCTGCCGGGGTCTCCCGCAGCCCCACACCGGTCTCTGCTAATTTGAACAAAAGCGACCGCAAATGTTCAGCACAAGCACCCCGTACCAGCACGCTGCCCTCCGTAATGGCGGCTGCGCAAAGCAGCGTGCCTGCTTCCACCCGATCGGGGATGGGCTTATAGATGGTTCCGTGCAGCCGATCCACCCCCATGATGGTGACCGTGCCAGTGCCCGCCCCATTGATGCAAGCCCCCATCCGGTTGAGACAATTGGCCAGATCCACGATCTCCGGCTCCTTGGCGGCGTTTTCCAGCGTGGTCAGCCCATCTGCCAGTGAGGCTGCCATCATCAGGTTTTCCGTTGCACCCACACTGGGCAGATCCAGATAGATGCGGGTACCGGTGAGCCGCCCGCTGAGCTGCCGTCTGCCGCCGATAGGGTACACCTGCGCTCCCATGGCCTGCAATCCTTTTAAGTGCAGATCGATGGGGCGCTGCCCGATGGCGCAGCCGCCCGGCAGCCCCACGCAGGCGCTGCCGCTGCGGGTAAGAATGGGCCCCAGTACCAAAATGCTGGCCCGGAGCTTTCGCATATGCTCATCGTGGGTCGGGCTTTGGGGCTGCAAGGCGCAAACGGAGATATCGCTGCCATTGCGCTTTACCTCCGCGCCGCAATCCCGCAAAATACTGAGCAAGGTCTCCACATCGGTAATATGGGGCACTTCCTTGATGACCAGTGGATCCTCCGTGAGCAGACCTGCTGCCAGCAGCGGCAATACTGCGTTCTTGGCCGTGCTCACCTCCACCTCGCCGCTAAGCCTCGGCGTATGCCGGATCAGGTAGGTTGCCATGGCGCGATCACCACCATAGCGCCGCAATGGGCTGTTGTTTCTGCATTTCCATGTTCTTTCATGCGTCATCCCTCCTGTCGGGGTCATTGTGACCCCATCGGCCGCGAACCATGCCCGGTGGAAACCATTCGCAGCAGCGGCAAACAAAGCACTTCGCCAAGGTAATGGGCAAAGGTTGGCAGCATAAAACAACTTGTGCGGTGCTGTGCCGTTTTTGCTGGCGCAATCTTTCCCATGAGCGGCGCAGCGGCGATAAACGGCTGCATTGGCATTGTTTTCATCCCGCATGCGTATTTTGCAAACGAACCGCCGTTGTACTATGCGCCGCCGCTGACCCGTGCTATAATAGAAGCGATACACAGGAAAGGATCTTCCCTATGGATAAATTTGTTTTGAAAGCGCCCTACCCCGCCGCAGGCGACCAGCCGGCAGCCATCGAATCGCTGGCCAACGGCGTAAAGCAGGGTCTCAAGGATCAGGTACTGCTGGGCGTTACCGGCAGCGGCAAAACCTTTACCATGGCCTCCATCATTGAAAAAATCCAGAAACCCACGCTGGTGCTGGCTCACAACAAAACCTTGGCCGCCCAGCTTTGCAGCGAGCTGCGTGCGTTTTTTCCCGATAGCGCCGTGGAATACTTCGTCAGCTACTACGACTATTACCAGCCTGAGGCTTATATTGCTGCCAGCGATACCTACATCGAAAAGGATGCCTCCATCAACGAGGAGATCGACCGGCTACGCCACAGTGCCACCGCCGCCGTACGCGAGCGCAAGGATGTCATTATCGTTGCCAGCGTCAGCTGCATTTACTCCATGGGCGACCCCAGCGAATACGAGGGCATGATGGTCTCTATGCGCCCGGGTATGCAATTGAGCCGGGACAATCTGATCGAACGGCTGGTGGAGATCCAGTACACCCGCAACGATATCGACTTTAGCCGCGGCACCTTCCGGGTGCATGGCGATGTGCTGGAGATCATTCCTGCCAACGAGCGGGAGCATGGTCTGCGCATCGAGTTTTTCGGCGATGAGATCGACCGCATCCGGGAGTTTGAGGTGGTAAGCGGCAATGCGCTGAGCACGCTGGAGCACGCCATGGTATTCCCTGCCACCCACTACGCCATGGACAGGGACAAGATGAACCAGAACATTGACCAGATCGAGATCGATCTGGAAAAACGGGTCAAGGAGCTGGAGGATGAAGGCCAGCCCTTGTACGCCCTCCGGCTGCGCCAGCGCACCCGGTACGATCTGGAAATGATGCGCCAGATCGGCTTTTGCACAGGCATCGAGAACTATTCCCGCTACTTTGACGGCCGTCAGCCCGGTGATGCCCCCTATTCCCTGCTGGACTACTTTCCCAAGGATTTTCTGTTGTTCATTGATGAAAGCCACGTCACCCTGCCGCAGGTGCGTGCCATGTACAACGGCGACCACGCCCGCAAGAAAAGCTTGGTGGAATATGGTTTCCGTCTCCCCTCTGCCTACGACAACCGCCCGCTGGTCTACGATGAGTTCCGGGATCGGGTGAATCAGGTGATCTACGTGAGCGCCACCCCGGGCGATTACGAGCTGCAGATGAGCCAGAACACCGTGGAGCAGATCATCCGTCCCACAGGCCTTTTGGATCCCCTGCTGATTTTGCGCCCCGCCACCGGGCAGGTGGACGATCTGGTGGGCGAGATCAACAAGACCGTTGCCAAGGGCGACCGGGTGCTGGTGACCACACTGACCAAACGCATGGCAGAAAGCCTGACCGAGTACCTGAAAAATCTGGGCATTCGGGTGCGGTATCTCCACAGCGATATACAGACCATGGAGCGCACCCAGCTGATCCGTGACCTGCGCCTTGGCGAGTACGATGTGCTGGTGGGCATCAACCTTTTGCGCGAGGGTTTGGATATGCCGGAAGTAAGCCTTGTGGCCATTCTGGATGCGGACAAGGAAGGCTTCTTGCGCAGCGAGACCACCCTGATCCAGACCATCGGGCGTGCGGCCCGCAACGTGGATGGGCGAGTGATCCTCTACGGCGATCAGCTGACCGAAAGCATGGAAAAAGCCATGAATGAGACCAACCGCCGCCGCCTGTTGCAGCAGGCCTACAACGAGCTGCACGGCATAACGCCCCAGAGCGTGCGCAGCACCGTACAGGCACTGATCCGCATTACCGACAGCATGGCAGCCGGTGCCCCGGATACCATGAGCGAAGAGGAACTGACCGCCCTGATGAAGAGCGTGGAGGATCAGATGCTATCTGCTGCCAAGGAGCTGGACTTTGAAAAAGCTGCCAAGCTGCGTGACCAATTGTTCCAGCTCAAGGGCGAAAAGCAGGATATCCAAAAGCCTCAGCAGCGCCGCCATCGCAAGAAACGCTTCTGATTTTTCGCTGCGCTGCACCTTCGCAACATTTTTTCGATTTTTTTGCAAAAACCGCTTGACATAGGCCCCGGTTTGTCATATAATAGCTTTCGCACCGATGAGGTGCGTAGCTGTTGGGGAATTGTGTAATGGCAGCACCTACGACTCTGACTCGTATTGTCTAGGTTCGAATCCTAGTTCCCCAGCCAGCATGGCTCCATGGTCAAGCGGTTAAGACGTCGCCCTCTCAAGGCGAAATCAGGGGTTCGA
>JAZSRK010000060.1:0-28233 GCA_045538465.1 Candidatus Limiplasma sp.
GACGGAAATGAGCGCGTGCCCAGTGGGCACAACGCCGAAGGCGTTAGCGAATTGAAGTCGTCAACCGAAACGAGAATTGGCTACGGCAGTAGCCAAGGCGAAGATTGAGGTTGCGGATCAGAGCCCACAAACCTTGCGCCACAGCGTTTAAAGCAAGCACAACGAGCGCCGTAGGCGCAAGATGTGCAACTTGAAGCAATTCGCAGAGGTTTCTCGACAGTCCGGGCCCCGCTCAGATCAACTCCCCCCGCCTGCCGCGCCCACCGGCAGGCGGGCTTTTTTTCTCCCCGCAACACTATGCTGGCGCTCGCCCCGCATCTTTCTCATACAACACATCATTTTTAATTGTATAACTCTGGAAATCATGGTACAATAGTGACATTCAAAAGAAACATCGTCCGTTTATTGCAGCGAAGGGCACAGCAGGCGGTTCTTTTTCTGCCTTGCGCACGCTGGCGCTTTCTGCCCGTTTGCTGTTTAGCCCCACCACCAAAGGGAGGTCTTCCTCATGAAGCACACCGGTGGAGCTAATCAATCCGGTTATTACACCATTGACGGTGAAGGCTGTTGCTGGTGGTGGCTGCGCACCCCATACTGGGTCGATTCAAGCCGTGGGTGGGTCATAGATTATGGAGGAGATACTGCCGTTCCCTATCTTTCTGGTGTCAATGGCGGCGTTCGCCCGGCACTCTGGCTCGACCTGAGATTGCTGAATGCTTCTCCGTAAACCGAACTGTACATACCCAAACCCGCATTGCTGCACTCTGTCCCCACCGCACAAAAGGAGGTCTGTCCCATGAAACCTGCCGCCGCAAAACGACTCGCAGCGTGGCTGCTGCTGCTTGCTCTGCTCCTGACACTGACCGGCTGCGCAACTGGCAAGTACAACAAAGCGCGCAAGCTGCTCAGTGAGGGTAACTATGCTCAGGCAGCGCTCATCTATGAAGAACTGGGGGACTACGAAGATTCCCCCAGACTGGCGCAGTACGCCGGAGCCGCTGCCGCTGGCGAAGCAGGCCATTACGCTGCCTGTCTGCCTGTTTTTGAGGCGCTGGGCGATTTTCAGGATAGCTCCATGTATCTGCAATACTACACCGCCCGGCAGTACGAAACACAAGCTGCAGCCGCTGCCGCTTCGGGCGATGCAGCCGGCACAGCCAGTCTCTATACCGAGGCTGCCAAAGGTTATACCGTGCTGTCGCTGTTTCTGGATGCAGACGCACGAAGGACCGGCTGCATACAGGCCATGTACGATGCGCCTGCCGTTTTTGCCGCCAATGGCGACTACGCAGGGGCTGCTTCCATCATGGCGGCATTTATCGACCTTATGCAGCAGACGCAGGGCGGTGTAGGCATTTATGCCGACGCTCCCGTCTGGGCAGATTATTACACCGCCTGCCAATACGAAAAAGACGGCGAAACCGCGCTTGCAGCCAACAGCTTCCTGAGCCTCGGTGCTTTTCAGGATGCGCCGCAGCGCAGCGAAACACTGTATCAGTCCGTCTATGCCGCAGCCGAAGCCGCCTTGGCAGACGGAAACCCCTACGCCGCATGGGAGCTGTTTTCCTCCATACCCGAATACCAGAACAGCCTTGAACGCTCCAAAGAGTGCCTATACAATTACGGCAAAGCCCTGCTGAACGCATGCGACTATGCCGGAGCCCGGCAGACCTTTGCTTCTCTTGGCGACTACAGCGATGCCCCTGCCTGCGTAAAAGCCTGCTGGTATGCCGAGGGCGAAGCGCTGCTGGCTGCTGTGCCCCCCGATTACCAAGGGGCGAAAGCCGCCTTTGAAAATGCCGGCGATCATGCCGATGCCGGCACCCGGTTTGCTGTACGCTGCTACGAGATCGGTGAAAGCTATCTTGCCGGCAACGAGCCGGATCATCCGGCAGCGATCGAGGCGTTTACGCAGGCAGGCAGCCACAGCGATGCGCCCCAGCGCATTCAGGAATGCTGGTACCAGATGGGCGAAGCAATGCTGAATGAGACCGACCCCGACTATGACGGCGCAAAGCTCGCTTTCGAAAACGCTGGTGATTATGAGGATGCCTCCAGCCGATACGCCTCCTACTGGTACGCCAAGGGCGAAAGCTATCTGGCCGCCGAACAGCCGGATTACGAAGCCGCACAAGCCGCCTTTTCGGAAGCTGGCAGCTACCTTGACGCAGCCGAACGCGCCGCATACGGCTGCAGCTATCAGAAAGCAACCGATCTGATGGTCGCCGGCGACTTTGCGGGTGCATACAGCGTGCTGCTGACCATCCCAGATTACAAGGATGTCAACGATCTGCTTACCACCGACCCCAACCTGCTGGCAGCTGCCCGGGATGCGAGCATTGCGCCCTTCAGGCAGGTGGGGCAGTATGTTACCTATGGCGCCTACGAACAGGATAACAATATGGATAACGGCAAGGAGCCCGTTGAATGGCTGGTGCTGGATTATGACGAAGAGACGCAGCAGGTACTGCTGATCAGCCGGTATGGGTTGGATAGCCGCCCCTTCAAAAACCACTGGGGTTCACCATGGCCCCAATGGGATGGCAGCGACATTCGCAAATGGTTGAATCGCGATTTCATGGATGCAGCCTTCACCCCAGAAGAACAAGCCGCTATTGCGATCTCCACTCTTTCCACTCCGGATAGTTTCTGGCAAAAAGGCTGCGGCGACACGAAAGATCATGTTTTCCTACTGAGCACGGAAGAGGTGGAGCTATTCTTTGCCGATGAAGAGTCACGCCGTACAACGCCTACCGAGTATGCTCATGCGCAAGGTGCCAACCATGTAGGCTCCACCCTCAACGGTGTAGACTGCTGCATGTGGTCGCTTCGCTCGCCATATATCCAGGGACGTGAAACAAATGGTATACACGGCGATGGCCGCTTTGTCGGATGTGACAAGGAAGATAATTACTACGCCATTCGTCCGGCGTTCCGGCTGGATCTGAATGCCTTGTGACCATCTGCCTCAACCGAACGAAGTGCTGTGCTTGCCGACCCAGGGATTCTGGCACATCCCAGCGTTCCTCCTGGCGCGCCCGCTTATACACACCAAGGAGGTCTTTGAATGAATTCCCGCAGCATTACAAAACAGATCACGATCTGGCTCATGCTGATCACTCTGCTGCTTTCCCTGACCAGCTGCACCACAGCCAAGTACGAAAAAGCCAACAAGCTGATGCAGGAAGGCAAATATACCGAAGCCGCCCAGATCTACAGCGATTTAGGCGTCTATGAAGATGCCACCAAGATGGCCATCTACGCCAAAGCCGCCGCCGCCGGTGAAAACGGCGATTATTTTACCTGCCTGAACGGTTTTACCAGTCTGGGCAATTTCAAAGACAGCCCAGAACGGCTGGCATACTATACCGCCCGGCAGTGCGAAGCGCAAGCCGCCGCTGCCGGTGATGCAGCTGCTGCATGCAGCCTCTATGCCGAGGCTTTGCGCACCTATGCCGCACTGCCGCAGTATCTGGATGCCGACGCACGGGATGCAGCCTGCCTTCAGGCCATGTACGACCTGCCTGCCACGCTGGCGGCAGAAGGCGACTATGCCGGGGCTGCGGCTGCCATGTCTGCCTTTACCAACTTTATGGATCAGGAACGCGGCGGCGTAGGGATCTATGCCGATGCACCTGTCTGGGTGCAGTACTACACCGCCTGTCAGTACGAAACAGCCGGAGACTATATTCCCGCAGCCGATCTCTTTGCCAGCCTCGCCAGTTTTCAGGATGCCGCCCAGCGCAGCGAAATACTGTACCAAAGCGCCTATACCGCTGCCGAAGCAGCACTTGAGGAAGGGAACCCCTTTGCTGCATGGGAACTGTTTTCTGCCATGCCGCAATACCGGGATAGTCTCGAACGCTCCAAAGAAAGCCGGTACCTTTACGGCGAGACCCTGCTCGATGGCGGCGACTACACAGGAGCCCAACAGGTCTTTACCTCTCTTGGCGACTATAAAGATGCTTCCACCCGGTACGCAGACTATTGGTACACCAAGGGCGAAGACTTGCTCTTTGCAGCCCAGCCCGATTACGAAGGGGCAAAAGCAGCCTTTATCGAGGCAGGAGACTACAGCGATGCAAGCCAGCGGGCTGCCTACGGCTGCGACTACCAGAAAGCCAAAGACCTGATGGCTGCTGGGGACTATGCCGGTGCCTATCAGCTTCTGTTGCTGCTTAACGGGTACGCCGATGTGGATACGTTGCTGTCTACGGACGAAAACCTGTTGGCTGCTGCAAAGGCAGCCCGCGATGAAAGGATCGCACCCTTCCGCAATGTAGGGCAATACGTCCTTTTCGGCTCCTACGAGCAGGATAACGACCTGCAAAACGGCGCAGAGCCCATCGAATGGCGGGTGCTGCATTACGACGAGGATGCACAGGAAGTGCTGCTCATCAGCAGGTATGCGTTGCATAATCTACCGTATCATACCCCCAACAACTGGGAGTGGAATGATGAAGACATCCCTGTTTGGCCTGAAAGAGGATTTCCCACTTGGGCAGGAAGCAACATCCGTGCATGGCTGAATGATGAATTTCTGAACACCGCGTTCACAACCGAGGAACAAAACGCCATTGCTGAAGCAGCGCTTTCAACGAAGCATGGAAGGTCGGCTAAATACAATACCGATACAGTGGATAAGGTCTTCCTGCTGAGTATGGATGAGGTCGAATTGTATTTGCCAGACAACAGCGATCGCAAAGCCGCCCCGACAGCGTATGCTGTTGCAATGGGCGCTTATCAGTTCGAGGACTGCACAGTCGATGGTGTGGGCTGCAGCAACTGGTGGCTCCGTTCCTACACCACAGATATTTACACAGGCTTTCCCAACGTATACTATGTGGGTCTCGTCGGCTATATCAGCGAGACTTACATGATCTATGACAACCCCATCCGTCCCGCCATCAAACTCGATCTTAGTGCCGTATACAGCACCACTGGCACACCGGCGGATGCTACCGCCAATGAATCAGCAAGCGCAGACAACGAAAGTGATCTCCCCGCCGCACCGGCAAACGCCTCCACCTCTGACAACACAAAGCCAGCAGCCGAAGAAGTCATTGATGCTGCCGCACCTGCACCCGAAAGCACTGCCCCGGCGGTCGGCTCGTACATTACCTTCGGCCATTACCCCCAGACCGCAGAGGGCAACGACAACACCCCCATCGAATGGCTGGTGGTGGCCCGTGATGGCAACAAGGTGCTGCTCATCAGCCGGTACGCGCTGGATTGCCAGCCTTATCAGAAGAGTAACTCTGCTATCACGTGGGAAGAATGTTCTTTGCGTACATGGCTGAACGATACCTTTATCAACAAGGCATTCAATTCACAGGAACAAACCGGTATCCTGACCACTCATGTGCAAGCGCATAAGAACCCTGAGTATAGCACAAACCCCGGTGGCGGTACGCAGGATAAAATATTCTTGTTGAGCATAACAGAGGCGGAGACGTATTTCCAAAGTGATGAAGCACGGGTATGCAAGCTGACAGACTATGCGGTAAAGCAAGGTTCTTATGAAAAAATCCTCGATACCACGATGGGGAACTGCTGGTGGTGGCTCCGGTCGCCCGGCTGCAATCAGGATAGTGCAGCCAATGTGATCTATCTCGGCTCGGTCAACCGCATCGGCAACCCCGTCATCAACAACGGCAACGCCGTTCGCCCCGCTTTGTGGATCGATCTGGACTCCGGCATCTTCTGATCTGTCATCGTCCACTCTTGCGCAGCAGGCGCAATCTTTTGCGGTCGTAAGGCGGCGTGCTGATCATCCATTCCTTCGAGAGCGAGGGTGGGTGCATCCGTACCGCCTTTGCCAGCAACAGCGGGCAAGGACATAAATGCCGGGGGCATACTTGTGAGCATGCTTGGCGGTTTCCGGCGCAGTTTACGAGATAAATCAAACGGCCCGCAGGCTTTTCAGCTTGCGGGCTGTTTTGTTGCGAAAAGGCTTGAAATGGGCAAAACAACGTGCAAGCATGGCAGAAATATGCTATACTATGTCTACATGGAGTGTTGGGAAAAATTGGGGGAGGCCGGCATTGCTTTGCTCCCCGTATAAAGCACGATTGCCAAAGGGAGGTCTTCCTCATGAAGCACACCGGTATTGCAAAACGTATTACGGCTTGGCTGCTGTTGGCGGCCTTGCTGACCCTATCGGGATGCAGCACCGGGCAGTACGAGCGGGCGGGCAAGCTGGTAGCACAGGGAAGGTACGCCGAGGCCGCCCTTTTGTACGAAGAATTGGGGGTATACCAAGACTCTGCCATGCTGGCGCTGTATGCCAAGGCCGCCGATGCAGGCGAAAGGGGAGACTACGCCAGCTGTTTCAGCGGGTTTTCGTCGCTGGGCGGTTTTAACGATAGCCCTCTGCGGCTTACCTACTATACCGCCCGCCAGCACGAGAGCAACGCAACGGCGCTGCTAAGTGCAGGTGACCCTGCGGGCTGTTTTGATGCCTATGCACAGGCGGCAACTGTCTACGGCACCATGCCCCTGTATCTGGATGCCGGTGCACGGCGCGAGGCTTGCATTCAGGCCATGTACGACCTGCCTGCCCAGCTGGCTGCCGGGGGCGACTATGCCAACGCCGCCGCCCGTATGGCTGCCTTTACAGACTATATGCAGACCCAGCAAAACGGGCTGGGTCTGTATCTGGATGCCCCTGTCTGGGCAGCGTATTACACCGCCTGTCAGCAGCAGCTAAATGGCGACTATGCCCTCGCCGCAGAAGGCTTTGCCCGCCTTGGTGCATTCAGCGATGCCCCTGCGCGCCTGAGTACCATCCACCAAGCCGCCTACGAAAAGGCAGAGGCTGCCCTTGCTGCGGGCGACCCCTATACCGCATGGACGCTGTTTGCCGCCATACCGGGGCATGCCGATAGCTTGCAGCGGGCCAAAGATTGCCTCTACCGCTACAGCGAAGCCCTGCTGGCGGGGCGCGATTACAGCGGCGCCCGGCTGGGCTTTGCCGCCCTTGGCAGCTACAGCGATGCTGCCGCTCGCCTCAAAGAATGCTGGCAGCTGGAAGGCGATGCGCTGCTAAGTGCCGATCCCCCCGATGTGGAGGGCGCAAAGGCGGCTTATGCCAACGCCGACGGCGATGGCAATACCGATGCTCAGCTGGCTGCCTATTGGTACAACAAAGGCGAAGAATTGCTCAGCCTCCCCGTGCCCGACTACGAAGGGGCAAAGGCAGCCTATGCCAATGCCGGTACCTATCTGGATGCCGCCACCCGGTTTTCTGTGCGCTGCTACCAGATCGGCGAAAGCCATCTCGCCGCCGCAAAGCCCGATCTGGCTGCCGCCATTACCGCTTTTGAACAGGCAGGCGACTACAACGGTGCCCCCAGCCGCATACAGGAATGCTGGTATCAGCTGGGCAAAGCGCTGCTCCATGCGCCCGCCCCCGACTACGAGGGCGCTGCCGCCGCCTTTGCCAGCGCCGGCGACTATGCGGATGCCTCCTCCGGCCTCATCTATGCGCAAGCCAACACCCTGATGGCCGCCGGGCAGTACAATGCTGCCTACGAGCTGCTGCTTACCATACCGGGCTACGAAAACACCGATGCCCTGCTGCAAGAAAGCCAGTCTATGCAAGCAGCCGCCTCTGCGCTGCAAACGATCAGCGACCCCGGCGCTCTGTCGGATGGCTATATCGCCTTTACCGCCGCCGATGGCAAGCATGGCTATGTAAACGCCATCACCGGTCAGGTCATCCAACCCCAGTGGGATGATGCACGCCCCTTCTCCCAAGGGCTGGCAGCGGTTAAGCAAAACGGCAAATGGGGCTACATCGACAAGACCGGTGCCGTGGTCATCGGCTTTCAGTGGGATCACGCCGGTGCTTTCTCCGAAGGGCTGGCAGATGTTTTGCTCAAAGGACAATACGGCTTTATCGACCAAAGCGGCGCTATGGTCATCGTGCCCCAGTACCATACCGCCTGGCCCTTCTCCGAGGGGCTGGCCAAGGTGGATCAAGGCGGCAAGCAAGGCTATATCGACAAAACCGGCACCATGGTCTTCTCTGCCCGCTGGGATGAAGCCCAATACGATTTTTTCGAAGGGCTTATCGCCGTGCGTCAGGGCAGCAGCTGGGGCTACATCGACCAGAGCGGCAACACCGTCATTCGCCCCCAGTGGGATGAAGCCGGGCCCTTTTCCCAAGGGCTAGCCGCCGTCAAAACCGAAGGGCAATGCGGCTTTATCGACAAAACCGGCACTTTGGTCATCGATACCCGCTGGGATGAGGCAGGCATCTTTGCCGAAGGGCTGGCCGCCGTCAAGCTGAACGGCAAATGGGGCTACATCGACCAGAGGGGTACCCTTGTCATCCCCCCCAAGTGGGATTATACCGACCAGTTCAGCCAAGGGCTGGCGCGGGTGCAGCTAAACGGCAAATACGGCTATATCGACAAAACCGGCGCAGAGGTCATCCCGCTCCAGTGGGATAATGCGTGGAATTTCTCCGGTGGGCTGGCGCAGGTAAAGGTAGGCAACGCCTTTGGGCTCATCGACCGCACCGGCGAAGTGGTGCTGGGTCTCGGCGCTGCCCCGGTATTTCCCCTTGCTGGCAACGCAGCCCTGCAGGAGTATTGGTACACCACTGGCCAAGCCCTGCTGGATGCGCCCCAGCCCGATCACCAAGCCGCCTACGATGCCTTTGTGCTGGCTGGCAGCTACCAAGACGCGCCCAGCGGTGCCAGCTATGCGCTGGCGCATCTGCTGCTTTCCGCCGCAGACCCCTATGGCGCATACAACCAGCTCATCACCCTGCCCGGCTACCGGGATGCCGACCTTTTGCTGACCACCAACGCAGACTTGGTCGCCATTACGGACATGCTATCCGGCATCACCTTTGCCAAGGGTTCCTCCGAAAACTTTGTGGCTTTCTGCACCGCCGACAGCAAATGCGGCTACATCCATACCCTTACCGGCAAAGTGCTGCCGCCCCTGTGGGATGATGCGGGCGATTTCTCCCAAGGGCTGGCAGCGGTAAAGCAGGGCGGCAGCTGGGGCTACATCGACCAGACCGGCGCTCTGGTCATCCCCTGCCAATGGGATGATGCCGAGCCTTTCGCCCAAGGGCTGGCGGCGGTGATGTACAATGGCAAATGGGGCTACATCGACCCCAGCGACAACGCGGTCATCCCCGCCCAGTGGGATGTGGCCATGCCGTTCTCCCAAGGGCTGGCGGTGGTCTCTGCAGATGGGATGTTCACCTTTATCGACCAGCAGGGCAACGAGGTATGCCCCTCCCGATGGAACTACGCCGAGAGCCTATCCGGCGGCATGGCTCCGGTCATGCTCAACAACAAATGGGGCTACATCGACCAGACCGGCGCATTGATCCTTCCCCTGCAATGGGATAGCGCCACTGCCTTTTCCGAGGGGCTGGCTGCCGTCAGGCAAAACGACCTATGGGGCTTTATCGACCAGACCGGTCAACCGGTCGGCGGTTTTCAATGGGAGGCGGCGCGCCCCTTCTCCCAAGGGCTGGCGCCTGTTACCACCGGCGGCAAGACCGGCTATATCGACAAAACCGGCGCTTTGGTCATCCCCCCGCAATGGGAGGCGGCGTTTCCCTTCGCCCAAGGCTTGGCCGCTGTAAAGCAAAACGATCTATGGGGCTATATCGATCCCACCGGTGCAGTGGTCATCCCGCCCCGATGGACGTATACCGAACGCTTCGCAGGCGGGCTGGCAAAGGTGGAGCAGAACGGTTTCTACGGCTATATCGATCCCGCCGGTGCAGTGGTCAGCCAGCCCCAGTGGCAAAAAGCGTGGGATCTCAGCGAGGGTCTGGCGCAGGTGATGCAAGGCAACCGCAGCGGGCTTGTAAACACCGCCGGTGAGCCCGTGCTGGGCTTCGGCGTAACGCCGCCCAGAGGGATGGCGGAGCCGGGCGGGGGGGAGTAGGCAGACCAATAAACGGATGGAAAAATATACGCATAATTGCACGTGCAATTAAACATACCCCGGCAGCGGCGTATACCCAGCGATCTTGCTGGCATGCGTGGCTGGCGGGGTAGTTGGTTTTTGGGAGAGTGTTGGCATTTTTTCTATTTGTATCCTTGTGGAAAAAATGCTACAATCATACTATCATACCGACCCAACCGCATTGCTGCCAAGCGCATACAAGGGAGGCCCGCTTTATGAACAAAACCAGCACCACCAAGCGAATGGCTGTATGGCTGTTTCTTTTGGCACTGCTGCTATGCCTAACAAGCTGCACCACCAGCCAGTACAGCAAAGCTGGCAAGCTGCTTGCGCAAGGCGATTATGCACAGGCAGCCCTTTTGTACAGCCAGCTGGGCAACTATGAAGATGCAGTCAATTATTCGCTCTATGCCAACGCTGCCGATGCCGGTGAGAAGGGCAACTATACCACCTGCTTAAACGGTTTTACCAATCTGGGCGATTTTAGCGATAGCCCCCTGCGGCTGAAATACTATACCGCCCGCCAGTATGAGTCTCAGGCCGCGGAAGCCGCTGCCACGGGCGATGCTGCCCAAACCGCCCTTCTGTATATGGAAGCCAGCAGACGCTACCACACCCTATCCCCCTATCTGGATACGGATGCACGGGATGCAGCCTGCATTCAAGCTCTATACGATCTGCCCGCTGCTCTGGCAGCAAACGACGACCCTGCCGGTGCTGCCGAAGCCATGACTGCTTTTATCAGCTATATGACGAACGAACGAAACGGTGTTGGCGCTTATGCCGATGCAGCGCTCTGGCAGAGATACTATACTGCTTGCCACCACGAAGCGACCGGCGAATATGCCCTCGCTGCTTCTGCCTTTGCGCACCTCGGCACATTCAACGATGCTGCCCAGCGCTGCGAAGCTATGCAGGCTACCATCTACGATGCCGCCGAAACAGCTTTTGCCAGCGGCGATCCTCTTGCAGCATGGATGTTGTATGTTTCCATACCAGAATACCCCAACAGCCTTGCCAAGGCCAACGAAAGCCTGTACCAATACAGCGCTGCTTTACTGGCGGGGCAAGACTTTACCGGTGCACGGCTCGGCTTTGCCAGCCTTGGCAACTACGGCGATGCTGGCCAGCGCATCCAAGCGGTATGGTATGCCGAGGGCGAGGCGCTGCTGAACGCCGGTGATCATCCCGGTGCAAAAGCTGCCTTCGAAAGTGCTGGCGACTATCGCGATGCCTCCACCCGCTACACTGCCTATTGGTACGATAAGGGCGAAATGCTGCTCAGTGCTGAGGAACCCGATTACGAAGGCGCAAAAGCCGCCTTCCAGAACGCTGGGGACTATAACAATGCTGACACCCGGTATGCCTCCTACTGGTATAGCAAGGGCGAAGAGCTCTTGAGCGCAGCTGTACCCGATCACGAGGGTGCTATTGCCGCCTTTACCCATGCCGGAGACCATCTGGATGCTCCCCAGCGCATACAGGAGTGCTGGTATCAGCTGGGTGAGGCGCTGCTTACAAGCGACCCGCCCGACTACGACGGGGCAAAGGCTGCCTTCCAAAACGCCGGGGACTATCCCAACGCCGCCACCCGGTATGCCGACTATTGGTATAACAAGGGCGAAGAACTCTTGAACGCTGCTGTGCCGGATTACGAAGGCGCAAAGGAGGCTTTCAAACAAGCCGGTGATCATCTGGATGCCGCCGCAAAAGCCGCTTACGGCTGCGACTACCAGAAAGCCAACGACCTGATGCAGGCGGGGGACTACATTGGTGCATACAATGTGCTGGTCACCCTGCGCGGCTACGAAGATACAGACACCTTGCTGGCCATCGATGCCCGTTTGATAGCAGCGGAGCGCAGTATCAAGATCGATACCTTCAAAAACGTGGGGCAGTACGTCCTGTACGGCTCCTATGAACAGGATAACAACATCGCCAACGGTAAAGAGCCCATCGAATGGTTGGTGCTGGAATACAACGAAGAGGCGCAGGAGGTACTGCTCATTAGCCGCTATGGGTTGGATGCGCAGCCGTATCACGACCGTGCCACCTATCCCAAATGGTCATACAACAGCATTCGCAATTGGCTGCAGGACGAGTTTTTCAATGCAGCCTTCGCTCCCGAAGAGCAAGCTGCCATTGCCGAATCGAAAAACACCACGCCGGATTATAACAACATCGACGGCGGCGGGAGCACCAGAGATCTTGTCTTCCTCTTCAGCAGAGAAGAAGCAGAAGCCTATTTTCCAGATAAAGCCGCGCGTCAGATAACCCCCACAAAATACGCCGTTGCACAGGGCGTTTCGCAAGCCAACGGCGAATACTGCTGGTGGTGGCTTCGTTCTCCGGGGTACTTCAATGACAACGCGTCCTATGTATCCCGCGACGGCGATCTGACCTATTACAAAGTAGACTTCTCCGGTGCCATCCGCCCTGCCATCAGGCTCGATCTGAACGCTTTGTACGCTGCCGATGCAGGAGAATAAAAAACAGAGCCCATCTTGGGTCTGTACCATTACAGGAGAGCATTATGAAAAAAACATTGGCGATCGGGCTTTTGCTTTGTGCCCTCATCTCTCTGGCCGCCACGGCCTCAGGCGAAGTTTATACGCCCGGACGTGAACAATGCGGCAAAGAAAACTGCCTCTGGGAAACCCCCATGGATGTTACCAACGAAAACGCACTTTGGGCAGCGCTCATTCAGCCCATTACGGTGGTGAACGGAGATGCCCGCTTGCAGGAGATGATCTATGCTTCGCCGGACAGCGCATCCGACATCGTGGGCGAAGTGACCTGCATGACTCAAGGCGTGCATGTGATAGAGATCACCGAGGACGGCTGGGCCAAGATCGAGTGCTATTCCAGCTCCTTCCACGATAGCAAGGTGAAGCAGTACAACCAGCTGGTAACCGGCTACATCCGTGCCGATCTGCTCATACAGCGGGAGGCGGAGGTGGAATACGCCCTTGTGGTGGATAAGCTGACGCAGCGGCTGTATCTTTTTCACGAAGGGAAGCTGCTGGATACGCTGCTGGTCTCCACCGGCAAAGGCGATGAGGAGCACCCTTGGAATGAGACCCGATCCGGCGAGTATGTTTTAAACAGCCTGACCGGCGCTTTCCCCTCGGATGAACTGATCTGCGATTACGGCATCCGGTACAACGATGGCGACCTGATCCACGAGGTTCCCCATACGATCAACGAATCCGGCAAAAAGTATTATGGACGTACCGAGCCAAGGCTTGGCACAAGGGCCAGCCACGGCTGCATTCGCATACAGCGTAAACGTACCCCCAACGGCATCAATATGCGCTGGCTGTGGAATGAGTTTCAGGACAAGATGGGCACCAAGCTGATCATCTGGGAGGATTGGCCGGGCCGGCAGATCGCTTATCCGGATGGCGCCATGCAGCTGTACTACAATCCCGACAACGGCAAAGATTATCATACCGCCAGCGCTTGCTATGGCGTGCTGGAGAAATATCAGCCCTTGACGGCTTTTACTTATGACCAGTTGGAGGACGCGCCTTTTGCAGAGCTGACCGCATGCCCGTATTGCAGCCCGCCGCTGCGCAAGCAGGAGATCGATGAGGTGAATGCGCAGTATCGGTGAGGGGCGAGAGCCCTCTCCCTTGCGCTGATAGAAAGTTCTTGTATGGACGCTTGCTGCGTGCTATAGTACATATGACAAGGCAACACGGAAATGAAGGAAGTGGTTTAGCCGATTATCGTACCATTGGTCACCAATGGGAAAATAGACGGAAAGAGCGATACATCATTTGATTGAAAACAGAAACAACAGGCTGCATAGCGGTCTTTGTTTTGATGTCATCAATGATTATTGCTCTGTATGTTGATATAGTTCTTCAAAGGCTGCAGAGTGATATCTGCAGCCCCTTTTTGTGCCTTGTCAGACAAAAATCAAATGTAAGGAGTCATGAATAATGATAGAAGTAAGAAGAGTGGATCACCCCGATACCAAGAGCGAAATAACCCTCAAGATCATGAACGCACTGCCTGAGTGGTTTTCCCCACCGGAGGATATTGTACATAAAGCGGTGATCCATAGGGAGTACCCATTCTTTGCTGCATTCAGCGAGGAAGGGGCGGTGGGTTTCGCCGCATTGAAGCTGCACAACGAATACACCGCAGACATATACGATCTGGGCGTTTTGAAACAATATCACCGGCAAGGGGTGGGGCATCAGCTGGTGGAGGCTTGCATCCGCTATTGTCAGGAGCAGGGCTACAAATTTCTTACGGTCAAAACGCTGGACGAATCAGCGGACTATGAGCCATACGTGGCAACGAGGGCATTCTACAAAAAGGAGGGGTTCTATCCCCTTGAGGTGCTTACGACCTTCTGGGATGAGGATAACCCTTGCTTGTTTATGGTTAGAGTGGTGGAGGGGTGAAAAATGGTGATCGATGCGCATATGCATCTGCTATGGATGATGGATGCTTCTTATGGATCCATACATTATCAAAATGCTGGGGTCATCCGTTACAACCAGCGGGATCCTTACCCCCGCACCATGCTTACCACATTCTCCACCCCGCCCGCATAGCAGAACATATCCACCGGCTGCACCTTATCCACCCGGTAGCCGCCTTGCGCCAGCAGGTGCAAGTCTCTGGCTTGGGTGGGCACGTGGCAGCTGACGTATACCACCCGCTTGGGGGCGGCCTTTAGCACGGCCTCGATCACCTGCGGCTCCACGCCCTTGCGGGGGGGATCCAGCATGATCACATCCGGGCGGAGGCCATCCGCCACCAGCTTGGGCAGCAGATCCTCCACAGCGGCGGCGTGAAACTCCGCATTGGCAACACCGTTGCGCTGGGCGTTGCGCCGGGCGCTATCCACCGCAGGTTCCACGATCTCGATGCCGATGACCCGTGCAGCATTCTTGGCCATGCACAAAGCAATGGTGCCTGCGCCGGCGTAGGCATCCACCACCAGCTCGTTGCCGGTGAGAGCGGCAAAATCAATAGCGGTCTGATAAAGCCGCTCGGTTTGGGGCGGGTTGACTTGGAAGAAGCTGAGGGGTGAGATCTCAAAGGTAAGCCCCAGCAGGGTCTCGTAGATGACCCCGTCTCCGTAGAGCACCTGACATTCCCGCCCAAGGATCACGTTATTGCGCTGCTTGTTGATGTTCACCACCAGCGTTACAAAGCCGGGCACGGTTTCCAGCGCCTTGATGAGGGCATCCACCTTGGGCAGCTGGGCTTTGGTGGCCACCAGCAGCACCATGAGGGAGCCATCCCGGCTGGTACGCACCACCACATGGCGCAAAAGCCCCCGACCGGTCTCCTCGTTATAGGGCTGCACGCCTGCGGAGCGCATCCATGCTTTAACGGCTTCCAGCACCTGCCGCAGCGGCCTCATGGTGATGGGGCAATCCTCCACCGGCACGATGGCGTGGCTGCGGCGGCGATAGAAGCCGATCTGCGGCTCCTGTGCCGTGCCCTGCACGGGCAGCGCCGTTTTGTTGCGGAAGCGCCACGGATCCTCAGCACCCAGCACAGGGGGCACCTGCTCCTCGCTCAGCCCCAGCCCGCCGATGCGATTGAGGCAATCCAGTACCTGCGCCCGCTTGGCGCGCAGGGTGGCTTCGTAAGTCATGTGCTGGCCGCTGCAACCGCCGCAGTGCTTGTAAACCGGGCACTTAGGCTCGGCCCGCTCCGGGGAGGGGGTCAGCACCTTCATCAGCTTACCAAAGCCGTACCGCTGCTGGGTCTTGACCACCAGCGCCTCCACTTCTTCTCCCGGCAATACGCCCGGTACGAATAGCGGCATGCCCTCCACATCGCATACGCCTTCCAGCTCGCTGCCAAGGCGCAGGCATTGGGTGGTCAACAGTTGGTTTTTGGTCATCATAGGCGGTACCTCCGGTATAGGCTTTGTAAATAGACGCTTTGCAAGCTCGTGCGCCTAGTCGGGCATGCACGAACAATCTGTATTATACCGCATACACCGTGCCAAGTACAGCGCAGAAAACACGAAAAGCCCATAGGCGAAACATAATAAGACCGTTTGTAAAAACAAGAAAGCCCCCTTTGCGAAAACCGCAAAGGGGCGCAGGTGATGGGATTACTTTACCTCGTAGAGAGCCTCAAAGCCCTTGTCGGGGTGATAGGTCCAGCTTACACGGTACTTATCGGTCTCTTCGGTCTGACGGCCCATGCTCCACGTGGTGGTGTCCATCTTATCCTTCAGAGAGGTGGGGAAGCCCAGCGTTGTATTGATGTGATCGCTGGCCGCGTCAGCCGCCAACAGGGTGTCCCAG
Source organism: Candidatus Limiplasma sp. (assembly GCA_045538465.1). Classification (GTDB taxonomy): domain Bacteria; phylum Bacillota; class Clostridia; order Christensenellales; family Aristaeellaceae; genus Limiplasma. The sequence continues at coordinate 16,233 of JAZSRK010000060.1, forward strand.
TCGGTGTAATCATCGCTGTCCACGTTGTTGGGGTTGGAATCTATCTTGATCCAAGTGCCATCCTCAGCGATGGTGCACCACCTCTTGCCGGCATATTCACCAAACATCTTGTTAAAGTTCTTGCCGCTGTTGCTGATCACAGCGCCCAGCACTGCTGCCAGAATAACCACTGCTGCCGCCACACCGGCGATGATCATCTTGGTTTGCTTGCTCAGACCGTTCAGCTTGGCAAGAAGAGGGTTTTGGGTCTTGGCAGCGGAAGCGGGGGTGCCGCACTTGACGCAGAACTGCTGACCGGGAGCCAGCTCTGCACCGCACTTGGAGCAAAGCAGCTTGGGTGCTACGCCCTTCTGGGTGCCGCAATGGGGGCAGAAGTTCTGGTCATCAGCCAGCTCATAGCCGCACTTCTGGCAGATGTTGACGTTGATCTCCTCTACCGGCTCTTCCACCGTTTCTGCTTCTTCTGCGTTTTCCACTTCTTCGGTGTTTTCTACAAAGCGCTTGCGCAGCTTTGCGGTTACATCCTCCATGCCTTCAACAGCTGCTGCCTGCACTTCTTCTACGCAAGCTTCAACAGCGTTGTTTTCGGTTCCCTGTTCGTACTGCTGGTCATCCATACTACGTGGCCTCCTGTATTTCCTATTTACCACATCATATAACATGATGGAGCGCTCGTATTTTTGTTACGTTTCGACTTCATTCTACACAAGTTTCATGTAAGTGTCAACAAGACAGCAGAAAAGAACGATCATTGCTGCCCCCGGCGCTTCACGCCTGCCTCTCAAGCTCCAGCGCCGTCTCCCATGCCTGTGTAAGCACCGTGCCCAGATCCTCATGCAGCACCAGCTCTGCCTGCCGGTCGTAGGCGGTCTCATCCCGGTTGATGAGCGCCAGCTGGCACCGGGCCCGCCGGTATTCGATCATTCCGGCGGCGGGGTACACTACCAGCGATGTGCCTCCCACGATCAGCAGATCGCAGGTGCGAATGTGCTGAAGCGCCGCTTGGGTCACCTCATCATCCAAGGGCTCGCCGTAGAGCACCACATCCGGACGGATGCTGCCGCCGCAATGGGGGCAGCGGGGCACGGTCTCCATGGGCAATATTTCCTCAAGGGAAAACGCCTGCCCGCAACCGGTGCAATAGTTGCGGTGCACGCTGCCGTGCAGCTCCAACACCCGCTTGCTGCCAGCCGCCTGATGCAGCCCGTCGATATTTTGTGTAACCACTGCGGTAAGCTTACCAGCGGCCTCCATAGCGGAAAGCACCTTATGGGCTGCGCTGGGCTGTGCCTCCGGGTAGAGCATGACGGAGCGGTAAAAATCCCAAAAAGGCAGGGGATGGAGCCGCATATAATCGTGGGACAGCATTTCCTCGTAGGTTTTGCCGTGCGGCCCGGCATAAATGCCATGGGCAGACCGAAAATCCGGGATGCCGGAGGCCGTGCTGACCCCTGCGCCGCCAAAAAACACCACGCCTTTCGCCTGATGGATAGCCTGTGCCAATTGTTGGATGGTCGTATTGGTCATTGCGAAACCTCTTTCTGTTTGATGTGATGGATCAGCTGCCAAAGAGCCCGGCCTGCTTGCGTTCCCCATGGGCACAGCCGGATGCATCTGCCAACGCTATCCGCTTTTTCCGCTGGCTGTATACACAGCCCAATAGCTATCACCCTCAGGGGCAAAAGCCGCCTCCTGCAAAGGGATCCACCAGCCGCCCCATCAAGCGAAACGCCCTGTTACACATGTTCGATATACCCGTCACAAATCCTGTTTTTCTGTCGCCTTTTCGGAAGCTTTGTTGCATTGGCGGGGCGGCTGCATCAAAACCCGCCGCCGGAACCATACTCCCATTACAACCTGATTTGTGGGGAGGAATGGTCATGGCGCTGAACAAAGTGGAGATCTGCGGAGTGGATACTTCCACCCTGCCCGTTTTGACCAACGAACGCATGCGGGAATTGTTTCCCTTGGTGCACGGCGGCGATCTGACCGCCCGGGAGGAGTTTGTGCGGGGCAACCTGAGGCTGGTGCTCAGCGTTATTCAGCGCTTCGGCGGGCGGGGCGAGAATGTGGACGACCTGTTTCAAGTGGGCTGCATCGGTCTCATCAAAGCGCTTGATAACTTTGATGTAGGCCAGAACGTGCGTTTTTCCACCTATGCGGTGCCCATGATCATCGGTGAGATACGCCGCTACCTGCGGGATAACAACGCCATCCGGGTGAGCCGCAGCCTGCGGGATATTGCCTACAAAGCCCTCAAAGTGCGGGATCAGCTGGCAGACAAGCTGGGGCGTGAGCCGGATGTGGCGGAGATCGCCTCCGAATTGCACGTGCCCCGGGAAGATGTGGTCTTTGCGCTGGAGGCCATCCAAGACCCCATCAGCCTTTTTGAACCGGTGTTTAACGACGGCGGCGATTCCCTGTATATTATGGATCAGATCACCGATGAGCGCAAACCCGATGCCCGCTGGCTGGATCACATCGGCGTAAAGGAAGCCTTGCGCCGCCTTAGTGACCGTGAGCAGCATATACTCAAGCTACGCTTTTTTCAGGGGCGAACGCAGATGGAAGTAGCAGGAGAGATCGGCATATCACAGGCGCAGGTGAGCAGGCTGGAGAAAAATGCGCTGGAGCATATGAGGAAGAACCTCTAGGGTGGACGTCCGCCCCGCCCTGGTGGGGCGTGGCGTTCGCCCTAGCGGCAGGACGGACAGTTCCGCGGCTCTTATGGTGGGGCGGCGGAGGGAAGCGTGTGCCCAGTGGGCACTTGTGCGAAGCGCAAAGCGACCCGAAGCCGGGGAGCGAAACGAGGATTGGCTACGGCAGAAGCCAAGACGACGATTGAGCGACCGGGGACGGAGTCCCCCTGCCCCCACCGAGCCGCTTGCGTGAGTGCCCGTCCTCGCTATGCTGCGGGCGGGCACCGCTTAGCGGGGGTTGGGTGTGAAGGCTTCCCGCCTTCGGCGTGAACGCCTGCCCGTGCCCCCCACTTGCCTCTCCCTTTGGGAGAGGTGGCTGAGCGAAGCGAAACCGGAGAGGGTTGGCTGTGTGGGCTTGTCGCCTTCGGCTCAACGCCCCTATGGGAGGAGACCCGCAGAGGGCTCCTTCGCGAAGCGAGGGCGTGACGCGTTAAGAAAATGTGCCAGTGGCACATTTTTAGTGGGAGCGGGGAGCAGGTTTTGCCGGAGACCCCCAAAGGCTCCTTCGCTTGCGAGGGAGCTGTCAGGCGTAGCCTGACTGAGGGTGCCTCAAGTTGCTAAAAGCCATAGCTACATCTCCGTAGCCAATCGACAAAACCGCCCGCTCCACTTGCCTCTCCCTCTGGGAGAGGTGGCTGAGCGAAGCGAGGCCGGAGAGGGTACCACCGCGGAGGAAGCCTTTCAGCGTGAACCCTCTCAGTCAGGCTGCGCCTGACAGCTCTCCCAGAGGGAGAGCCAAGGGTGGGGGTGGCCACGCTTGACAGCTCTCCCAGAGGGAGAGCCAAGGGTGGGACAGCCACGCCTGACAGCTCTACCAGAGGGAGAGGTAAGGTGGGAAAGCTGTTACCCCCCGCCAACTCCAGTTCGGGTTGCAAGGCGATGCACGAATGTAGCCACCAGCCGGCCCGCACCGCGACGGTAGAGAGCGACGTCAAATCCCCCGCCCTTTTTTTCGGCGGGGAAAAGGGCAAACGTAGCTGCGCCAACATGCACATATGGCAGCCAACATACGCTCGGCAATTGCTAGTTTTGCCCGCCGCCGAAAAAAACGGGCTTTAAAGGGGATTTGACCAAAGCGAACGTGTCGCTATTTTCTGGTTACTCTTTTTAAAAAGAGTAACCGCAGGGAGTGGGGGTGCGTAACCCCCACCCAGTTCCTCGCAGCGGCACTGCGAGATAACCACACAGCGCCGCTGCCGCCAGCAGCAACTGCTTGGCGAAAGCCAAACCCTCTCAGTCAGGCTACGCCTGCCAGCTCTCCCAGAGGGAGAGCCAAGGGTGGGATGGCGCACCCCCGCGCCCACTCCCGCACGGGTTGCAAGGCGATGCACGAATGTAGCCACCAGCCGGCCCGCACCGCGACGGTAGAGAGCGACGTCAAATCCCCTGCCCTTTTTTGCGGCGGGGAAAAGGGCAAACGTAGCTGCGCCAACACGCACGTATGGCAGCCAATGCACGCTTGGCAATTGCAAGTTTTGCCCGCCGCCGAAAAAAACGGGCTTTAAAGGGGATTTGACCAAAGCGAACGTGTCGCTGTTTTCTGGTTACTCTTTTTAAAAAGAGTAACCGCGGGTGTGGGGGTGCGTAACCCCCACCCAGTTCCTCGCAGCGGAACTGCGAGATAACTACACAGCACAGCTGCCGCCAGCAGCAACTGCTTGGCAAAGCCAAACCCTCTCAGTCAGGCTGCGCCTGACAGCTCTCCCAGAGGGAGAGCCAAGGATGGGGGCAGCCATGCTTGCCAGCTCTACCAGAGGGAGAGGCAAGGTGGGAAAGCTGTTACCCCCCGCCCACTCCCGCACGGGTTGCAAGGCGATGCTCAAAGGCAGCCACCAGCCGGCCCGCACCGCGACGGTAGAGAGCGACGTCAAATCCCCCGCCCTTTTTTTCGGCGGGGAAAAGGGCAAACGTAGCTGCGCCAAGTAGCGCTTACAAAAGCCAACGTACACCCGGCAATTGCGAGTTTTGCCCGCCGCCGCAAAAAAGGGCGATCAAAGGGATTTGACCAAAGCGAACGTGTCGCTGTTTTCTGCCTACTCTTTTTAAAAGAGTAGGCGCAGGGAGTGGGGGTGCGTAACCCCCACCCAGTTCCTCGCAGCGGCACTGCGAGAAAACCACACAGCGCTGCTGCCGCCAGCAGCAACTGCTTGGCGAAAGCCAAACCCTCTCAGTCAGGCTGCGCCCGCCACCTCTCCCAGAGGGAGAGCCAAGAATGGGGGCTGCTACCCCTGCCAGCTCTCCCAAAGGGAGAGCCAAGGGTGAGGGCGCAAGAAAACGCCGCATCGGCAACCAGGAGGTCTCTCCATGAAAGTAACCCTCGGTTCCATCCGCCGCGCGGATGAACATTTCGGCATGATCCAGCCCGGCGACCGCATCGGCATCGGCGTAAGCGGCGGTAAGGACAGCTTGCTTTTGCTCCATGCGCTGGCGCTTTACCGCCATGTGCGCCATTGGGATTTTTCCATCCATGCCATTATGCTCACCACCGGCAAGGAAAAACCCGATACCACCATTATCGAAAACATGTGCCGGGAGCTGGATGTGCCTCTCACGGTGCGGCATACCGACCTGTACGAGATCCTCTTTGAAATACGCAAGGACAAGCACCCCTGCGCCCTGTGCGCCAAGATGCGCCGTGCCATGCTGTGCGATCTGTGCAAAGATCTGGGGCTGAACAAGCTGGCGCTGGGGCATCACCGGGAGGATGCACTGGAGACCTTCCTGTTGAGCCTTGTGTACGAAGGCCGGCTGCATGTGTTCCACCCCAACAGCTACCTAAGCCGCTCGGATATCTGGGTCATTCGCCCGATGATCTTTTTGCCCGAAAAGCATGTGATCCACATGCAAAGGGAGCTGAACCTGCCGGTGCTCAAAAACCCCTGCCCTGCGGATGGCTACACCAAGCGGCAAGAAATGAAGGAACTGCTCAGCGAGCTGACCAAGCGCTACCCCACCTTGAAGGACAGCATGCTCTCTGCCCTCAAGAACGAGGAACAGTACAGCCTTTGGAATATGAACGACATTCCCACCCTGATCCCCCAGAAAGGAACGACCGACCAATGCGATACACAAGAGCCCTGAGTTTCGCCCTTTGCTGCCTGATGATCCTTTGCATGAGCACCTCCGCCATGGCGCAGGTGTATCTGGGGCAACCTCCTGCTGATTGGGATGATAAGGAGCTATTCAAACTGACCATTTTTGATGTGAACGAGGGCGACGCCATGCTGCTGGAATGCGGCGGCGAGGTCATGATCATGGACGGCGGCCCCAACCCTTTCCGGGAGGATCTGAAAAACGCGCTGGAAGCCCGGGGCTATACCCACTTCAAGTACATTTTTTCCACCCACTACCACGATGACCACATCAACGGCCTCTATCACCTGATGACCTACGGCTTTACCGCCGATGAGTTTCTCCACTCCTATAATCCCATCACCGTCAATCTGGATAAGCTCCACGGCAGAGCCATCCGTCAGGCGGATAAAAACGGCATCCCCAACCGCAAGATCGACGAAGGCGATGTGCTCACTCTGGGCGGCGCTACCCTCAACATCCACCGCTGGGGCGATGTGGATAACGCCAACGGGCGCTCCCTTGCCGTCAAACTTACCTTCGGCAGCAGCAGCGTGTTCTTCTGTGCCGACATCATCGGCAAAACACAGGAATACTTTACCGCCAACCTGCCCGCCGACGAACTGAAAGCCGATGTGATCAAGTACTCCCACCACGGCATTACCCCCTGCAACGTAGATTTCCTTACCGCAGTTGACCCATCCTTTGCCATCGTGACCAATCGCTCCAAGGATGTGCCCCGCACCACCAATCAATTGGAGAGCCGCGGCATTCCCGGTATGTACTCCGGCGACGGCACCGTATATTGCGTCACCGACGGCGTGGACTGGTACATGTACCAGACCGAAGGCGAGTTTTGATCCGCAAGCTTACTAGCGGGCCGCGGCTGCATGCAGCACCAAACAAACGCACCCCCGGTGCAGCTCAACGGCTGACCGGGGGTGCGTTTGTTAGTGCAAATTGTTATAGAGTTCTTGCAGCAGCGAATCTTTTGTAGAAGGAGCTGCCGGTTCCGCAGGCGTGCCGTCTGGATGTTCGCCGCCCTGCACAAGGGTGTAGGGAATGTTGTTTTTGCGAGCGTAAAGATGGGCATCGCTGTCTTCGCTTACGAGCAGTGTCGTTTTTTTGTTATCGGTATTAAACGCAAAGTGGCCAATGTCGGTAACACTATCCGGCACGGTTATGCTGGCAAGGGATATGCACTTGGAAAACGCTCTGGCCTCAATGGTTTTTACACCATCTGGAATGATCATGCTGGTCAGCTCCTCGCACATATAGAAGGCAGACTCTCCAATGGTGATAACGCTGTCGGGAATGATGATGCTGGTAAATGGGCAGCTGAAGAATGCGATGCCGCCAATGATCTCAGTGCCCTGAGGGATGATGTATTCGGTTTCTCCTGTGTTTATCGGGCAGTAGATCAGCTTCTTTTCTGCCTTATGGAACAAAGCGCCGTCAATCAGCTCAAAAACAGGGTGATCGGGGGATAATTCGATGCTTTTCAGCCTTTTGCAATAGTAGAAGGGGTTTTCACCCATGGTTTTTACACTGTTTGGAATATTGATGCTGGAAATGTCGCTATAGCCGAAGGCCTGATCCCCGATGGAGGTAACGCCGTCCGGGATGTGGAAATCTCCGCTAAAGCTGTTGCTGGCGAAAGCCTTATTCCCGATGGTGGTGATACTGTCGGGCAAAGAAAGACCGTTGAGACCGGAGCAAGCATAGAATGCATTATTCCCAATGGTCGTTACACCCTCGGGAATGATGATCTCTTCCAAGATAGGGCAGCAACTAAAGGCATTGTCATCGATCACTTCCACGCCTTGGGGAATAACATATTTCACCGCTTTCAAGTTTTGCGGATAACAGACGAGCCGTTTTTGCGTCTTATGGAACAATACGCCATCCACAACTGCCAATGTGGGGTGATCTTCCGCTACGGTGATGCTGGATAGCTGGGTACAGCCATCAAAGGGATTACCTGCCTCAATGTTTACACAGGCCGGTATGGAAATGCTGGTGATTGATTCATTATACCCAATTGCGCTTCTCTTGATGCCTACGATCTGATATCGATCCATATACTCCGGAATAACGAACTCCGTACCAGAACCACTGTATGATGAGATAACGGCAAATCGATCGTCGTGAACCCACAGCCGGTAATCACCAACAGTTACTAATCTGCAATCAAGGCAACCGACATCGAACATCTCTTGGTACTCTTCCTCGGTAAGGAAGACAGGTTCGGATATTTCGGTCGCTACCGTGACGGTGCTGGATTGCGCTGTTGTGGATACCACCTCTGTTTTGTCTGTGTGGGTGGTAGGTTCGTCGGTCTGTGAAGTGAGCATCACCATCAAAGGAAAAACCACTAAGAACAGAAAGAGCGCCACGCCGCAGCCTATTATTTGTGATTTTGATGTAGACTCATCGTTGTTTTGCTGACGGATTGGTAGAAGAGGCGTTCTGCCCGCAGTGCTTTTCAGTGCCGTCCAGAATGCCTCTATGGAGTTAAAACGTTCGTCAGCATCCAGTGCCATGGCTTGGTAGATCGCATCTTCTCCTGCAACGGACACCCGCTGGTTCGCTGCACGGATGGAAGGCACTTTTGCCTTTTTGTCACGGCGTTCCGCTTCGTCCGGCGGGCAATTGCCTGTCAACATAAAGAACAGGGTCTCCGCAAGCCCCTTCTGGTCGATGCGTACATCCGGAGCAAAATCGCTGAAGGTGTTCCGCTGCACGGAGCTATCTTCTGTTAACGGGTTGATCGAGGGGTCGTCATCAAGGCGAGTGGCGCCGAAATCCGTCAGCATGGCTTTGCCGGTCGCCTTGCTGATAAATACGTTGGCTGGCTTTACCGCCCGGTGTACCAGATCTCTCGCGTGGAGCTTCTGCAAGCCCTCTACCACGTCTTCCATCATGTCAAGGGCTTCTGCCAGAGACGGGCGCTGCTTTTGCCGCTTTATATAGTCCGTCAGCGGTTCGCCATCCACACGTTCCGATACGATGTAGATCGTATCGTTCAGCGGCACCGCATCGTAAACTTGCGCAATGCCTTTTACTTCCCCCATACCGCTGGCCATACGAGCCTCCAGCAACGCACGCTTGCAGGCCTTGCGGTACGCCTCCTCGCAGCCGGGCACCGGCGACAGCGTGCAGCCATCCGCAGCCCGCTCTGCCATTCTTTCCGGGAAGAACTCCCGGATGATCACCTTGCGTTCCATGTAGCGATCGTAGCCCAAATAGGTGACCCCATAACCGCCACGGCCCAGCGCACACCCCACCTGATACTGGCGCTTCAGGTTTGCATCACTGAGCATGCCCGGTTCGTTTGTGCGGTTTTGGTTGTCGTACTTACAGCTGGGGCATTGTTCATCCGGGGCATTCAGTGGCTCCATACAACGGAAGCAGCGGGGTTTTACCATCATATCGTGTCGCTCCTTTTTGGCAGATCAAGGGAATTGCAAGTTGGTTCAAGTTGACTCAGGTATATCGTTGGTTGGTACTATTTGGTAAATTTATGGTATTATTGTAGACCATTCGTGCTACGAAGTCAATGCGGAAAACGAGGAAAGAACGGTTGGCCATGCAGGATCGCTGGCGGGGTGACAGCCCATGCGCTTGCATTGCTGTTCGTAGCGCAGCAACTTTCTTGTCGCCATCGGCAGCAAAATATGGTATGTTATCGTTGTATCTATCGAAACCTCATCAACAAAAGCCCTCGGATGCCCCTGCATCCACCCAAGGAAGAAAACCATGTTTAAGCGCCTTTCCCTGCTAGCGATCCTGCTGGTGATGCTTTGCACCTTTGCTACCAGCTGCCACATGCAGCCTTCCCAGCCTCTGAGCGAGACTGTGCTGCTATCCATCACCTACCCGGGCGACGGTTTTGGTACCCGAGCCATGTGCGCCAGCGCAGAAGTGTATGTACACAAGAATGGCAGCATCCACATCTTTATGCCGGATACCACTTTCGAAAAAACGATCGAGATCGGCTCCCTCCAAATGTCCCCCGAGGACTATGCCGAGCTGGAGGCCTTTGCCAATGTGGATACCATCCCTTGGCTTTGGGCGTTTGAGAATGAAGATGTTTGCGACGGGACCAGCTATTTCATCACCCTCTACGCCGATGGCGAACCGGATCCTATCCCCGTACTGCGCAAAGGCGGCTATATGCCCAATGGCATCCTGTTTAAGAAGCGCTACCGTGGTATTCGGGAAAGGCTGGATGCCTATGGCGTGCGGGATGCGGTGGAAGCTTGGCGGTATTTGTTGGAGTCGGGAGAGGTGTAGGGGGAAGCATATGCAGCGGTTCCTATGCTATTTGCGCAGGATATGCGTCCCAGCTTGATGCCCTCTTCGGCAGAACGTGCCATGGTAACCCAGCCGAAGCTGCGTTACTGACGCAGTTTCTTGCTCCCGTCCAAACGACAAAAAGCGATTTTGCGATCGACATCCATCCCCAGTCCACCGCCCGATGCGATGGACTGTTTTTCTTTACGCTATTTGTTTTATCTGCCATACCTTCCACCACAACAAACGTTGACACATCATATATCGTTATAGTACAATTTAGAGTTGTATCAACCATTAGACCACGAAATGTCACGACGACAGGAAGCGAGGGAACCACCCCCATGACCCAACTGAGCAAGCAGGCGCTGGAGCAGATCGACAAGCGCCGAACCTTTGCCATCATCAGCCACCCGGACGCCGGTAAAACCACCCTGACCGAAAAGCTGCTGCTCTACGGCGGCGCCATCCGTCAGGCGGGCAGCGACAAGGCCCGCAAGGCCGAGCGCCACGCCACATCCGACTGGATGGAGATCGAAAAGCAGCGCGGCATCAGCGTTACCTCCAGCGCCATGCAGTTTGAGTTTGACGGCTACCGCATCAATATTCTGGATACCCCCGGCCACCAAGACTTCAGCGAGGACACCTACCGTGTGCTGGTGGCGGCGGATGCTGCCGTCATGCTGATCGACGCTGCCAAGGGCGTGGAAGCCCAGACCATCAAGCTGTTCAAAGTTTGCCGGATGCGTGGCATCCCGATCTTCACGTTTGTGAACAAGATGGACCGTGCGGCCAAGGATCCCTTTGAGCTGATGGAAGAGCTGGAAAACGTGCTGGGCATTCGTTCCTGCCCCATGAACTGGCCCATTGGCGTGGATGGCGATTTCCAAGGCGTGTATCAGCGCAAGGACGGGCATGTGCTGCTGTATTCCGGCGGCAACCACGGCATGAGCGTGGCTGATGAGCTGAGCGTGCCGCTGGATAGCCCCGAGTGCGAGGCAGCGCTGGCTCAGCACTACCGGGATCGCCTCAACGATGAGATTGAGCTGTTGGACGAAGCCGGCGACCCCTTCGATCTGGAAGCTGTGCTGGCAGGTCAGCTGACGCCGCTGTTCTTCGGGTCGGCGGTGACCAACTTTGGCGTGGAGCCTTTCCTGGAGGCATTTTTGGACATCACGCCCCCGCCCCTGCCCCGTGAGGCCGATAACGGTCTGGTGGCGCCCACCGATCCTTATTTCAGCGGCTTCATTTTCAAGATCCAAGCCAACATGAACCCCGCCCATCGCGATCGCCTCGCTTTTGTGCGCATCGTCAGCGGCGAGTTTGAGAAGAACATGACGGTGTACCATTCCGGCACCCAGAAGCAGATGCAATTAAAGCAGCCCCAGCAGTTCATGGCGGACGAGCGTGAGGCCGTAGAAAACGCCTACGCGGGCGACATCATCGGCTTGTTTGACCCCGGCTGCTTCCGCTTGGGCGATACCCTGTCCACCGGCCCCAAAATCCAGTTCCAGTCCATCCCCGTGTTCGCCCCGGAGCATTTCGCCCGTGTTCGCCCCGAGGACAGCATGAAGCGCAAACAGTTCCTCAAGGGCATCTACCAGCTGGCCGAGGAAGGCGCCATCCAGACCTTCCGGCGTACCGAGACCGGCCGTGAGGAATTCATCGTCGGTGTAGTCGGCGTGCTCCAGTTTGAAGTGCTGGAACACCGCCTGAAAACCGAGTACGGCGTCACCATGCTCATGGATCGCCTGCCCTTCCGCTTCGTGCGCTGGATCGTGAAGACCCCCAAGCCCGTGGAAGATCTCAAGATCACCTCCACCTCCGGCCGTGCGTTTGACTCCACCGACCGGGAGGTTCTCCTCTTCGAAAACGACTGGTCCATCCGCCTGGCCTGCGAAAACAACGAAGGCCTGGAGCTCAGCGACACGGCG
>JAZSRK010000035.1:0-4252 GCA_045538465.1 Candidatus Limiplasma sp.
TGCCGCTGCGAGGAACTGGGTGGGGGTTACGCACCCCCACTCCCTGCGCCTACTCTTTTTAAAAAGAGTAGGCAGAAAACAGCGACACGTTCGCTTTGGTCAAATCCCTTTGATCGCCCTTTTTTGCGGCGGCGGGCAAAACTAGCAATTGCCGGGGGTACGTTGGCTTTTGTAAGCGCTACTTGGCGCTACTACGTTTGCCCTTTTCCCCGCCGAAAAAAAGGGCAGGGGATTTGACGTCGCTCTCTACCGTCGCGGTGCGGGCCGGCTGGTGGCTGCATTCGTGCATCGTCTTGCAACCCGAACTTGTGTGGGCGGGGGGTAACAGCTTTCCCCACTTACCTCTCCCTCTGGTAGAGCTGGCAGGAGTGGCTGCCCCACCCTTGACTCTCCCTTTGGTAGAACTGTCAAGCGTGGCCGCCCCACCCTTGGCTCTCCCTCTGGGAGAGCTGTCAGGCGCAGCCTGACTGAGAGGGTTCACGCTGAAAGGCTTTTTCCAAGGCAATACCCTCTCCGGCCTCGCTTCGCTCAGCCACCTCTCCCAGAGGGAGAGGCAAGTGGAGTGGGCGGTTTTGTCGATTGGCTACGGAGATGTAGCTATGGCTTTTAGCAACTTGAGGCACCCTCAGTCAGGCTACGCCTGACAGCTCCCTCGCAAGCGAAGGAGCCTTCTGCGGGTCTCCTCCCATAGGGGGGCGTTGAGCCGAAGGCGACAAGCCCCAACAGCCAACCCTCTCCGGTTTCGCTTCGCTCAACCACCTCTCCCAAAGGGAGAGGCAAGTGGGGAGCACGGAGAGGCGTTCACGCCGAAGGCGGGAAGCCTTCACACCCGACCCCCGCTAAGCGGTGCCCGCCCGCAGCAAAGCGAGGACGGGCACTCAAGCAAGCGGCTCGGTGGGGGCAGGGGGTCCCCCACCATAAGAGCCGCGGAACTATTGTCCACTCCCGGGGCGAACGGCGCGCCCCGCGGTAGCGGGTCGCACCGGACGCCCATCCGCCCAACCCGAACGTTCGTGTGAATTTTTGCTGGAAATATTCAGATTTTGTGGTATACTATACAGGTTATGTTTTGCCCTGCCAGAAGACGGCGGCATAACGGTTTTTCCAACATATACGCACACAAACCTCCCCCGCCACTTTATTTTCCGAACCTTCGCCCTCTTCCCGCCCTACCGATGAAAGGACTGAACCAACTTGGAGCACATTCGCCGCAACGAACGCATGGCTGCTTTGACCAAGCTGCTCACCTCTGCGCCTAACCAGATCTTCACCCTGTCCCATTTTTGCGAACTGTTTGGCGCTGCCAAATCCACCCTGAGCGAGGATATCGACCTGCTCAAGGGCGTATTTGCCCGGTTTGAGCTGGGTCAGCTGGAAACCGTCACCGGTGCTGCGGGCGGTGTGCGCTATCGCCGCGCCATCAGCCCGGAGAAGGCTCACAGCTTTGTGGAAGGCCTGTGCCAGCAGCTATCCACCACCTCCCGTGTGCTGCCGGGCGGCTTTTTGTACCTGAGCGATATTTTGAGCCAGCACGAGCTGGTGGCGACGATGGGCACCATCATCGCCCAGCAGTACTACGATGCCCAGCCGGATTTTGTGCTTACCATGGAGACCAAGGGCATCCCCGTGGCGCTGATGACCGCTGAGGCCATGGGCTTGCCGCTGGTCATCGCCCGGCGTTCCAGCAAGGTGTACGAGGGCCCGGCGGTGAACATCAATTATGTATCCGGTTCCGGCGGGCATATCGAGACCATGAGCCTGAACCGCCGCGCGGTAACGGAGGGCACCCGTGCGCTGATCGTGGATGACTTTCTCAAGGCCGGCGGCACGGCCAAGGGCATGATCGACCTGATGGCAGAATTCCATGTGGACGTGATCGGCACGGCATTTGTCATGAGCACAAAAAGCCCCAGCAAGAAGCAGATCGAAAACGAGCGCGCGCTGATGGTGATGGATGTGGATCCCGCTGATCCCGCCACGCTGACGGTACGCCCTGCCGATTGGCTGGCGCAAGCTGTGAAGGACTGAAGCGAAAGGAGCGAGCGTGATGGGACCCATCGTTAGCATTTGCTGCACCACTTATAACCACGAAAAATATATCGCCCAGACGCTGGATGGCTTCTTGAGCCAGAAGACCCAGTATCCATATGAAATTCTCATCCACGATGATGCTTCCACCGATGGCACGCAGGACATCATCCGGGAGTATGCCAAGAAGCATCCGGATGTGATCTTTCCCATTTTGCAGACGGAGAATCAGTACTCCAAGGGCACGCCCATCAGCGAGACGTTTAACTTTCCCCGAGCCAAGGGCAAGTATATCGCCATGTGCGAAGGCGACGACTACTGGTGTGATGAAAACAAGCTGGAGCGCCAGATCGCTCATATGGAAAGCGACCCGGGTTGCACGTTCTGCTTTACCAACGGGCGCATTCTGGATGAAAACGGCGTAAACCCTGAGCGTACTTTCGTGCCGTATTACGAAAGCGAACGCCCCTATTTCAAGGGCGGCAGCGCCGAGTATTCCCTGAGCGAGATCGCCCGGCTCACCTTTATCCCCACGGCCAGTTTCGTGATGCGTACCGATGCGCTGCGCAGCCTGCCGGATACCTTCCTTGGCACGCCCTGCCAACACGGCGATCTGCGCATGAAGTTGTACCTGACCGCCGCTGGCCATGCTTGGTATGAGGATATGGAAGGCTGTGTCTACCGGGAGAACGTGCCCACATCGGCTTTTCAGGTATGGAAGAAGGAAAAGCGGGATCAGCTGTTTGAGCGCTGCCAGTCGGTGGTGCAGATGGTGGAGGATGTGAATGCCTACTCCGGTGGCGTAGCGCAGGAGAGCCTCTACACTGTGCGGGATCACTACCTGAAGGTGATGGCGCATAACGCACCCGACCTGAAAACGTTGATGCGCGGTCAGCTGGGCAAGGTATACCGCAGCATGCCCATCAACGAGCGCATGCGCTGCGCCCTCAGGCTGAGCATGCCCCAAGGTCTGGCAGCCAAGCTGGCAAAGGTGGGGCGCAAGTAAATGGCGTTCAGCCGCCCTGCATCCCATATCTGCAAAAGGAGGTATAGCATGCCGATCCCTGTCTTTGCTCCCACGCCCTTGTATCTGCTGGAAAGCGATGAGGCTGGCAACCGCATCTATATCAAGCGGGAAGATCTGCTGCCCTATTGTTTTGGCGGCAATAAAGCCCGCATCGGTCTGCGCTATGTGGAGGATATGCGAAAGATGGGCTGCAACCACATGCTGGCCTACGGCAACGCCCGCTCTAACCTGTGTAGGGTGCTGAGCAACCTGTGCGCCCAGAATGGCTTTCGCCTGAGCATCCTTACCCCGGCAGACGATGACGGGCAGCAGCGCCCCTCCATGAACGGGCAGCTGTGCGGCTGGCTTGGGGCCAACATCATTCCCTGCCTGAAAACGGGCGTGGCAGATTCGGTGGATGCTGCCATGGAAAGCATCCGTGCTGCTGGAGACAGCCCCTATTACATTTACGGCGACCGTACCGGGCAGGGCAACCGAGCCGTGCCTGTGGCGGCCTATGCCGATCAATATGCGCCGCTGATGGCGCAATGTGCCGAGATAGGCATTGCACCGGATGTGATCGCCCTTGCCACCGGCACGGGCATGACCCAAGCGGGCTTGCTCTGCGGGCAGGCACTGCACGGGGCAGAGGAAAAACGCCCGGATATTATCGGCCTGTCCACCGCCCGGGACGAAGCAGCCGCTACCCTGCACTTGAGCGCCTATATCAAAGCGTATCTGTCTGCTTTGCCGGACGCTACCGATAGCGAGAGCGTCATCGCCCGCATCCGTCTGTACGATAAATGCCGCGGCTCCTACGGCGCAAGGGACGAAGCCATTGCAGCCCTCATTCGCCGCCAGTTCGCCCAGCATGGTCTCCCGCTGGATATGACCTATACCGGCAAGGCCTTCTATGCCCTTGAGCAGCTCATGGCAGAGGAAGGCTGGCAAAACCGTACGGTAGTGTTCATCCATACCGGCGGCACGCCGCTGTTCTTTGATGAATTGCGGGGTTGATCTATAATAAAAAACGCCAAGCACGATCGCTTGGCGTTTCAGACTGTCGATAAACCCCGAGAGGTATCGGAGGGTCGCAACCCTCCGATTCTAGTTCCGAAACCAGCGACATGTATTGCGGCCCAAATCCGATTACATCGGCTTTGGGCTTCGGCGCTGCGGAGCCTTTCAGGCTGTCCTCACGCCTCGGTTCGTTTTACT